>CAZAII010000074.1:0-3961 GCA_964485165.1 uncultured archaeon
TCACGAGCGGTATCTCCTTCAGCAGTCTCGAGACGTTTATGTTGTAGACGCCTTCCTCCTGCACCCTGATAGAGTCTAAATCGAACTCGAATTTAATGTTTTCCCTTTCATCCACGCCCTCTACTATCATCTCTTCCATCTTCGAGGTGACTTCTTCCTGTTCCTCCTCGGTCATCTCGGCGTCCTTCTCGTACATGAAAAGGGAGGAGCCGCATTCACAGCCCTCTATGAGCTCCTCTGAATCGTCTTCGTATATCTTTCCACAGTTCATACAGCGATGGGGGATCTTGATCACCTTCTAGCTCTTCTTGCCGTTCTCCTCTTCCAGCTTTGCGAGGAAGGAGACGGAGTCAGGCTCTTCTTTTATCTTCTCCATGACACGGGAGTTGCCGACGATGGTCAGTCCGCGCCGATACTGTTCGTTGAGGAACTTGCTGTAGAGAAAGCTCTTCGCCTTCTGGAAACGCGTGGAGCCCGCGTCGAAACCCATGAACTCCACGCCCGGGAAGTCATCGTCAACCTCTTCAACAGCTGTCTCTATCAGCTCTCGCTTCTCCTCCGGGGTCCAGGCCTCTTCCAGCACGAGGACGGCGTTGTCCTTCACTTTCTCCAGCACAAGCTCAAGTTTGTCCGAGAACTCGTTATCAACCAGTTTTTCCCTGGAAAGAAACTCTATAGTGACCCCGTCATCTGTCATCTAGGTTAACCTTGCGACTATTTCCTCATAAAGTTTGTCGATGTTTTCGCCCTCTTTCGCCGAAATCTCTATCACAGGGTGCTGAGGGAACGCATCCCGGACTCTCGACGGGTCTGAGTCCTCAAGGTCTATCTTGTTAGCCACAACGAGGATAGGGATATCTTTTGCTTCAAGATTGCCTATTATGGTGACGTTCACCTGCGTGTAGGGGTCCTCTGTTGAGTCAAAGATCACGAGACAGGCGTCAACATCGTCGAGATACTTGATGGCCTCTACGATTCCTTTCGTGGCCTCTTTCGCCCTTCCTTTTGCGTCTTCTTCCTCGAGACCGTGCTCTGTGAAGTCCTTGAAGTCGACGTTGGTAGAAATACCTGGCATGTCAAGGAGGTTGAGTTCGAGCTCCTTGCCGTTCGCATCCAGCGTGACGCGCTCTTTCTTCTCGACCATCCGGGTCTCGTGAGGTACCTCGGAAACTTCGCTCATCTCCTCTCCTGTCAGGTCGAGGGCTATCTGGTTCGCAAGCGTCGATTTACCTGCGTTTGGAGGTCCGTAGATACCTATGCTTTTGCTTCCTGTTTCTGATCCGCCGAAGAGGTCGCTGAAAAGTTTCTTCAACCTGCCTATCAATTTTGACACCAGTCAATAATAAAAGAGGCTCACAGATATAAAAACCATTTCCCGGATGGAACAAAATTAAAGCCTCGGGGTTGCCAACGCTACACATGAAGACTGAAAAAGGCATAATAGCGGTTGTATACAAGGATTCCGGTATCAGGAACCGCTACCTGGTCCTGCACCGTGTCAAGAACTGGGAGGGTTGGGAACTCCCGAAAGGCCACCTTGAGGACGGCGATTACGAGGAGACCGTCCGGATCGAGCTCAGAGAGGAGGCAGGTATCTCATCGGATGATATAGAGCGGCTGGATGAACTCGGAGAAGAGGCAAGCTGGGAGTACGAGCGCGATGGAGAGGAGAGGAGGAAGGAGTACCGCGCCTATCTTGTCAGGGTCAACAGCGAGGTGACTGCCGACGTTTCGAACAACCCGGATGAGGAACACGACCAGGCGTTCTTCCTCGGCTTCAGGGATGCGAAGGCGCTCCTTCACTACGAAGACAACGTGGATCTGCTGGCGAAGGCGGATTCCCGCATCGGATGAACCGATTTAAAACTTGAAGGACACTCACTTTTTGATACCATGTCACAGCCAGACGAGATGCTGGAACTCTACCAGTTCGAGGGCTGTCCCTTCTGCTCGAAGGTCCGCCAGAAGCTGACCGACCTCCAGGTAGACTTCATCGCCCGCCAGGTAGAGCCGAAGGGCAACCGCGAACGCGTCAAGCAGGTCTCCGGCCAGACAGGTGTACCGGTCCTTGTCGACCCCAACACCGACACCGTGATGCCGGAGAGCGACGACATAGTAGAATACCTGGATGAACATTATGGCTAGAGATTACCCGATAGATATTTGTAGAGTTTTTCCTCACTATATTTTTCTTTGAGAGGCCCCTGCTCAAGCTCGCCTTCCGAGTTCAGAAATAGAGCCATTCCCCAACCGGCGTCCGCTTCCTCGCCCCCGATATCATAGTATTCCGCCACCGCCTTGATGAAATCTTGGCTGGCTGAGACGCAGTTATTTTTCCTTCCATTTGGTACATTAGCGGCCCTATAGAAATCTTCGTAAGCTTCGTAAACCTCTCTAAACTCTTCATCAGGGCCGTTGCGCCACGGCCATCCGATATCAGGTAGCCACGTGTTCAGTCCCACGACTAATAAGAGACAGCAGAACTTTTTTAGTTTAATTAGTTATTTACAGATAACAACGCAATCCTTTCTACCTGGAGAAAGATGGACCGGCCCGGATTTGAACCGGGGATCTCCACGTATCCAAGTTCGGAGGACTGATTTCCGGAAGCCATGTATAGCATGGCTTGACGCGTGCTAACTCCGCGTCAGGAGTTATCAGCGTGGCGCTCTAACCTGGCTAAGCTACCGGTCCCTTTATGGACTATCGGTGGTGCTGCTGTAGCACGTAACTCAGTTTTAGATTCAAAAGTATTTTTAATCCCTCTGTCTCCGATTTCTTTTTCAACGACCTCAACTGAAGAACTCTTTATGGGCATCACTGACGAGCACCGTGAGGATGTCGAAGATGTGCAGGAGTCGGTCGAAAGAAAGGTGATGGGCGAGAGCTTCCTGGATGTGAAGAGCGCCCTGGATAACGTCTTGCCCTTTATCTTGATACTGCTCGGCTTCATCGTCCTTTTCAACTTCTTCCTTCCAGTTACTCCGCGGATAGAGCAGTGGATAGTCTACGGTAACTGGGTCGTACTTTTCTACTTCGCTATCCGTGTCGGAGTCGAGTTCAAGCTGGCCAGTTCGGACCGCGAGTTCGTGCGCCAGCACTGGCTCGACCTGATGATGCTGGTACCCGTTTTCTCTCTCTTCCGCGAGATAAGGATGGCCCGTGCCCTGGAGCGGCTGGGTCTCATGTCGGCTTCTGAGGAGTTCATGACGGGCTCGGCCACCTTCCGCAGTACTGGAATCGCGGCACGGCTCACCAAGATCTCGAGGATGATAAAAAGAAGCCTCGGGTTCTAGCTTCGCTACAGTATCTCTGAACCTATATCGAGCCTTTATTCGTAGATTATTTGAATCGTAGTATTCTTGGAACGGGAACGGTTTCTGGAACAAAGCCGATGGCGTGTCTACTCATCGGACATCAGCCGCGAGAAACCCCTTGAGAAAGCGATCGGCGGAAGTACGTAGGCCAGGTGGTAGCCGTAGACCCAGAGATAGGGAATCTGTGTGAAGAACTTTTCAGCACCGTAACTGGTCCAGCCAGTATACTGCCAGAAACCCAGGTTGGTGAAAGCGAACTCTATCGGTATGGAAAGCCAGCACAGTAGGATTACGGACAGCCAGTAGGTATGGTTCTTACCCGTATGGCTGGCGACTTTCTCGGAGAAACGGTGGAAAAGGTTCACCAGGCTGGCGCCTCCCAGTACTACTGCCGCAGGGAAGTCAAATCCCGGGAAACTGAGAAGAGTGGGGCCGGGGTAATACGCTCCGCCGCCCAGGACCTCGTTGGCTATCTCAAGAGCGGAGAGTATGGGTAAAGGTGTGAGAAGGGTCAGGGATCCTGTCTCAAGCAGTCCGCCATCCCGGTTTTCTAGGTAGAACAGTATAACCCAGAGAGCTACGGAGGCGGCTTCCAGCCATATCATGAGGTTTGGGCCCGACGGGATTTGAACCCGCGACTCTCG
>CAZAII010000075.1:0-3915 GCA_964485165.1 uncultured archaeon
TCACCGGTGCGCGGCGAGGATCCCGAGCAGCAGGTTTCCGGGAACCGGTTAAACGGGACTATTACCCCGCCTTAGAGGCCGAGAAACACCAGGAAAAACACTCCGTGGTACTCGGAGCGGGCGGTCATCTCGGTTTTTAGAGAAGGTCTTTGAAGGCTGACGCAAATGCCTTTAACCGGCTGGGTTCTGGCAGGCTGTCGGTGTGGGTGGCGCTGTATACATCGGGAAAGACCTCCTCGGCGCCGTATCCCTGCCTCAGTTGCCTGTACCATCCTTTATCGTATATCGACCAGAACTCTTCCTCTGTGTAGAACTGGTGGGCGTAGAGTGATTTGCGGGCTCCCAGTTCCATAGCCTTCTGCTCCAGCCTCTCCTTGAGCTCCCGTGGTTCTCCGGCAGCCGGGCCCCATATGCCGATGTTTATCGCAAGCCCTGTCTCAAGGTGGTTCGGTGCCAGCCTCCTTCTCCCGTCCGGCCTCATGGGGAGCAACCAGAGAGGGTAGATACCCAGGTTGCGGTCCACCCAGTCCAGTAGCTCCAGTGCGTCTTCCTCCCTGGCAACTATGTCCTGGAGTATGTACATCGAGGAGAAACCTCCCGCATCATATCCCACGCCCGACCGCATGAAAGGGTGGAGAAGCGTCCTCGTCAGCCTGTTGAAAGGTAGGACGAACTCGTCGAACCCGTACTTCCTCGTCCAGAAGGCACCGGTGTCGTACCTGAAGAGGTAGTCCTTGATTGGCACGTACTCCTCGTGGAACCCCAATCTCCTGGATATCCTGTCCACGTGTATGTAGAACCATTCGTCGCGGGCCCGGTTGAACCTCTTTACCGGCAGGTCTTCCTCCACCTCCTCCAGCTTCCCCTTCATCACGACTCCCCGGTCCCTGGAGAACATTATCGCGTCAACGAAGTCGTGGTCCCCCGAAGCCGACTGCCTGAGCGACTCTACAGCCTCTTCCACGCTTTCAACCCTGCTGTAGGCTAGCCTGACGTGTTCTTTTGCAGGCTTCAGGTCTATCTCCACCGCCGTCAGGATTCCGAGCGAACCATAGGAGCACGCAGTGCCGTAGAAGAGGTCTTGATTCTCGTCCGGGGTAGTCTCCAATATCCTGCCGTCACCCGTGACTATCTCCAGCATACCGCAGTGGTTGCTGAAACCGCCGTACTTGAAGCTACTGCTCTCACCTGCACCTCCTTGGACTGCGCCTCCCACGGTTATCTCCGGGAACTCGGGTACCACGTATGGTATCAATCCGTGTCTGAGCGTCTCGTCCACCAGTCTACGCATCGAGATGTCGGGCTCCACGAGTACCTTCTGTTCTCCGCCGTCAACTTCGAGGAACCGGTCGAGATACCCCACGTTTATGGCTTCAAGACTTTCATCCCCGAACTGCACTGAATGGGAGTTGCCGTGGGAGACCGCCGTCTTCACCCTTCTCTCCCGGGCCTTTTCTACCTTCGAGCGGATTTCCTCTACCTTTTCCCCGTGTTTTCTCTCCATGTTGATTGGTTAAAATGACTGATTAATACATTTCAGTGATTACTCAAGAGCTTCTGAGACATCCAGCAGGCCCGGCATCCAGTCTTATGTTGCCGTTAAATAGTAAAAAATAGGTTTGATATGTGGGCGTAACAGCGGTTTTAAGCCGCTACTACGTTGGTTGCCTTGGGTCCGCGGTCGCCGTCTTCCTGGTCGAACTCGACTTCGGTCCCTTCTTCTACGGTTAGATCTGCTTCCATCTCGTCCTTGTGGAAGAAAACGTCATCGTCCATCTGATCGGTCTCGATGAACCCGTAGTTCTTCCTGTCATGGAAGAATTTTACTGTACCTTTCAAAACTAGAACACCTCCTTGAATAGAAAGACGATTGAAGCGAAGCTTTATAACGTGGACAGCTTCCCTGCCCAGAGTCTAGTCCAGCCTATCCTCAAGCCACTCAAGTACCTGGCTGTCCAGTGCCGTGGTCTCGTCCGCTGCCTCTATCGCGGCGGCCAGCAGACTGGCTGACTGGCGGCTTATCTCCATCTCATCCTGACGGAACTTGTCCGCGATGATCGTGGAGGCGCTTCCAGCGTCCTGGTTTATCTCCATATCGGCCTGGCTGAAGGCGTCGACATCGATGCTCTCGTGATCAATCACCTCGCCTATCTTCTCCTCCGGGATGCGGGAGGTAACGTTCTCCATGCTGCTCGCGCTTACCAGGGTTATCTCGTCAGCCGAGTAGAGGTAGTAGGAGGCGTCAGATATGCTCTCCTCTATCTCCTCAAGCACTTCCTGGGTCTCCTCGTCAAGGTCGCCGAACACAGCACCTACAGCCCTAACATCCTTGTTTTTGAGGTATTCTGCATAGGCGTACGATGATGCCACCCCATCCAGGTCAGGGTCTTCCGGCGGTATGACTAGTCGCATGTAAAGAATCTCTCCCCCAGATTAAAGTAGGTTCCAGTCGTGTTGGCAGGACTCGAACTATCCAAGTATTTTTATAGAAAATAATCTCGACTATTATAACTCTTTAGTGGTATAAAGAACCAACAATTGGGGGAAGATTGGCTTGAATAGCACTGAGAACCTCTGCAAAACCTTCTCATGTCATTGTTCTCTCCTGTACTTCCAGTGGTCCGTATGAAAAGGAAGGTCCTGGTATCACTTGTCATCGTCGGGCTTTCAGGCCTCGCAGTCGGTGGAGGTACCATGGCCTACTTCATGGATATCGAGGTATCCGAGGGAAACGAATTCGTGACCGGTGCGTTCGATGCAGTTCTGGAAGATGAAAACGGCGTCTACGGCGTTGCAAGCAATCCGGAGGTGCCTGCATTCTTCAGCGTGGATGATGCAAAGCCCAGCGACGACTACCGGAAACCCGTCGGACTCAGGGTTGATACAAACGACGCCTGGGCATGCATGGCGATAGAGCGGACTGCAGACGATGATATCAGCCTCCTCGAACCCGAGATGGACGCCGGGGACACCGATCAAGGCGCTGGAAACGGGGAGCTGGGTGCAAGCATGGGGCTCCATGTCTGGACCGACATGGGTGACGGTCAGGTCTCTGGCGTCTGCGATGCCTCACCGGGCGACGAGAAGTTCCAGCCCCAGTGCGGCGACAATACCATAGTAGAGAAGAAGTCCGTTCACGAAGGTGGTTCCGGGCTTGGAACTGTCCAGACGGAACTCGTCAGCATGTCTCTATCTGATTCCGGTACCAACGCCTTCACGGGCAACGCGGGCGAGCCACTAACCGGAACCAAGACATACCACATAGGCATCAACTACTCAGTATCTGAAGACGCGGGCAACGAGATACAGACCGACAGGTATGAGTCAGATCTAAAGTTCTACACAGAGCAGTACAGGGGCAACCCTGACTTCAGCTGTGAGGATGCCATAGGCCAGGAAGAAGGCGATGATGGAACAGATGACGGCGCCGTATGTGGTGACGGTATAGTACAGCCTGGAGAGGAATGTGACGACGGAAATGATGTTAACGACGACTCCTGCACCAACAGCTGCACCAAGCCATCCTCTACAGAAGTATGTGATGGGAAGGACAACGACCAGGACGGAGTTACGGATGAGGGCTGTCCCTGCAACTACCAGAATACGCAAACTGGTGTATGTAGCAGTAGCACTATAGATAGCACGGGTTCATGCCAGCAGCCGGTGGAATACGAGTCAGATGAAACGACCTGCGACAATCTAGATAACGATTGTGACGGCATAGTCGACGAAGGCTGTACGACTGACAGCGACGGGGATGGAGTTGCTGATGAAAACGACTGTGAGCCGTCAGATGAAGAAGTGTACCCTGGTGCGACGGAGACTTGCGATGGTAAGGACAACGACTGCGATGGTATAACAGATGAAGGTTGTTCGTGCAACTACCAGAATACGGAAACCGGTGTATGCAGTGAC
>CAZAII010000076.1:0-3782 GCA_964485165.1 uncultured archaeon
CTTCCAGCCATATCATGAGGTTTGGGCCCGACGGGATTTGAACCCGCGACTCTCGGCTTTCCTTTCGAAAACCTTCCGGTTCTCTCGGTCCCCGTCCCTGGGGGACTTGAGGATTAAAAGGCCGATGCTCTGCCAGACTGAGCTACGGGCCCGGAAACTGCTGAGCATCTGGGCTGTGGTAGAGTTATGGCTGGAGAATTTATATGAAACCGGTGTCGGAAAAAGTTCGGTGGGATTACTGTTTCCGGGGCTTCGCCTTGTCGAAGTCGTTCCGCTTCGAGGTCTTTCCGAACCCGCAGGACGCACAGACCTTCTTCCTGAGGTGGAAGGCCTTCTCACCGCATCTCCTGCACTTGCCGTGGGTCTTCTTGTTCCGTTTTCCCTTGTTGAGCCCCATTAGTTGTCACCTGTGCAGCTGTCCTGGAAACCTGCTCCTACTCCGGGCTGACCACTATGACGTTGTCTCCACGGACGAGTAGCTTGCCGTAGTCAGTCATGCCGTCATCGTTCTTAACGGAGGCGTCTTCCAGCCACATGTTTAGGTGGAGGTCGAAAGCCTTGAGTCTTCCTGTAACCGTAGAACCGTTTTTGAGTTTGGCGATTACTCTGTCTTCCTTTGCTTTATCCAGTACATCTAGTGGTCTTTTTCCTTGAGAGTCGTCTCCCATAATTCAGGACACCTGTATCCCTGAAATGCAGGTACAAGATATTTAAACCTACTGAGTTTCTGCTCTTTAGCGGTCCCAGCGCCACTTCTAGGAACAGCCACGGCAATCATATTTAAAAGTTCGACCCGGGTTGGAGATTTATGGCTATCTGGCACGAAAGGTCGCTCAGGAAGAAGACTGGTGGAAGGACCCGGCCCTATCGCAAGTCGAGGAAGTATGACCTCGGCTCTAAGTTCTCCGAGACAGAGGTGGGAGAGAAGCGCGTCGAGAAGAGACGGACCAGGGGCGGCAACCAGAAGAACGTCGTGAAGAGAGCCGAAGAGGTCAACCTTTCCATCAACGGCGAGGTTAAGAGGACGAAGATAGAGTCGGTCGAGGACAACCCGGCCAACCCGAACTACATTCGCAGGTCGCTCCTTACCAAGGGAACCGTCATATCCACTCCCGAGGGCGAGGCGGTCATCACTTCGCGGCCCGGACAGGAAGGCGTCGTCAACGCGAAGCTAGTCGATGAATAGGTTTTTACTTCTAGAGACACACCAATTTTTATGGTCTACGAGAACCCTGAAAAGGACGCACTCTACACCGTTTTCGACGGCGACGTCGGCGAACTGGCGGAACGACTCACGGATTTCTGCAACACCATATATGGAGATAGATGTGAGTTCTACACGGTCTCTATCGAGAGGAGTAGGAACAGTGGTTCATGGAAGCTCCACGAGTTCCCGAACTTTGACAGGAGAGCGGTGAACGCGATCCGGAACCACCTGAGCGCGAGGAGAGACCAGGTCCGCGTCCAGCTTGGCGGCGAGGACGAGGACTACCGGCTTGAGTTCCTTGTATGCCCGGCCAGGAACACAGAAAGCCTGGCGAGGTACGTAAATAAGGAGCAAATGGAAAGCTTCGATGAGGACGCGCTGGTGGTGCTAACGGTCCTGAGGTCGGGCAAAGGCCTGGAAGAGCAGAGAGAGTTCCTTGAGAATATAGAGTAAAATAAAAGAGGACGCCGTTCAGTCGACGAGTCGCCTGAAAGCTGTCAAGAAAGCCCTTGAGACCCTGAACGGTAGGAAAGAGTTCCTAGGCTCGAACTCCACTGGGATCTGGCGGCCAGCGTCGTCCGCGAAGTCAGTGTCCATCATGTAACACTCCCCTTAATCAAGCTTTTATACCCCTTGATTTAAACGTCTGTTGATTTGGCGCAGGACGGCCATAACGGTGCTCTCCGGTTCTTTTTCTGCTACAATGGCTTCTCTGAGTGCCTGTCTTTCCTGCCATGGAAACAGGTGTAGTTTCTCCTCGTATCTATCTAGCATCGACATGTCGATTAGTTGTCGAAGCCCGGTTTATAAACCAACGAAGACGGTTCCGCTACTTCCGCGACCTCAGCCCTGGAGACTGTACTTCCTCCAACGGCCCTCTCCCTCCGATTCTATCAGTCTGTAGTGGTCCATCTTCTGCAGGTACTTCCTCAGGGTGCGCTCTACCTTCGGCTCGTCCATCTCCTCCCGGTACCTCTCATAGAGCTCGCCGGGTTCGATCTTTCCCTCCTCCTGGATGATATCGTAGAGAGCTTTCTGGTGAGGGTTCAGCTTGTCAACCGACTTCGACTTGTCCTCTTCCTCGGCCTCGGGCAGGGCATCCTCGACCACATCCTGCGTTATATGCTGCATATCTTGGCTCTCCGCCTCTTCTGCGGCTATCCTTAGCGCGTTCAGCGCTATCCGCGCATCACCTTCCGCCCGGTTCGCTATCCGGTGCAGGAGCGAGGTCTCGACCGCGTCCTTCCTGAGGCCCCACTCCCTCCGGTCCTCCAGTATGTCGACAAGCTCCTCCCTGGAGTAGGCAGGGAAGTGTATATCCCGGGTGCCCTGGAGCGAGGAGCGTATCCGGTCATCGACATCGTACAGCGCGGTCTCCTTGTTCGCTATCATTATGAGTGCGGCCTGTTCCTCCCGCGCGAAGTCGTAGAGTATGCGCTCTTCCTCTATCTGGTCTACCTCGTCAAGGATGATTATGCTCTGCCGCTTCGATATCTTTTCCCGGAAGCGGTCCACCAGCTCGTCGGTAGGCGTACCTGTCCGGTGTATAAGGTTGACGCCTAGGTCCTGGAGCAGGTTGTAGTAGACCTTGAAACGCGACGGGTACCGCCAGCAGTTCACCCGGCCGGAGACGACCTCGGAAGAATAGCGCTGGAGCTCATCCACCACGTACTGAGCCATCGTGGTCTTCCCGGTACCAGGAGGACCGTAGAGCAGCATGTTACGGGGAGAGTCGTCCTCCAGCAGGGGTTCCAGGTTACGCTTGATCTCCTGTATCTGGGAGTCCCTGTGGACCATCCGCTTCGGCAGGAAGCCCTCCCGCAGCACTCTAGCGTCCTCTATTATTGTGTTGCGCCGTCTCACGGAACAATAATTATTCCGCTACTTTAAAAGTCCAGAACGCGGTGTTCCGTGAGTTCCACTATAACAAATTTCAAATACCGCCGTCAGAAACCCTAAGTATGGTAGCCCTCATATTCTACGAGGTAGCTATCGGACTTGGAGGCATTTTCACGTCCGCGTTCTTCCTCTACCTTCTCAGCATCAATCCCGGCTGGGAGTGGCGTGTAGTCGCGTACAAGTTCACTGGCGCCCTCACGCTATACTCGGTGATGATGTTTACCCAGATAATAAGTGAGACCTGGGATCCCATCCGTTTTGCGGGCTACACTCTTCCGTCGCTCCAGATAATCTTCGAGGCCATAGTCTTCGGCTTCCTCGTCGCGGGGCTCTGGGATATCTGGATCGAGAACAGGGCTGTGGAGTAGACTAGATGTGGCGGAGGTTGAGCTCTAGCACGTCCTCGTCCGCCACTTCGTGACCCATGCCGACCTCCTGGCGAGGGAAGTCTGCGCTTTCACCCGTTACGCGGGCGGCCTTGAACCTTTCCTCCATATCCCCCGGTAGATGGTCCATCGCGTCTTCTACTGTCGCGCCCTCCCGGAGTATCAGTGGCTCTTTTCTGTCCGCCTCCTCACCCTTCTCCTTCATGTAGACCCGTATCAGGCCCATCCTGTCAAAGACGAGTTCTCTCAGCCGGTCAAGGTTTTCGCCAATCTCCACAAAAACCAAAAAA
>CAZAII010000077.1:0-3773 GCA_964485165.1 uncultured archaeon
GCTCGTCTATAAAGGAGAGTATACGGAAGGCCAAGGAGGAGCTGAAAGGCCAGGTCTCTTCCAGTGACATCGAGGTAAACGAGATAGAAGAGGATGCGATGGAGAAGCTTCGTGACGAGTTCGATGAGTCCGGGGAAGGTGCGCCACCCCCTACTGCAAATGAAATCGCCGGAGGATCAACTAGGGACCAAGGTAAGCCGGGAAGTGATACTACAGCTCTGGAAACTCCTGGAGAACGGACCATGGAACAGGATTCTGGAGTCGATGCCGGGGAGGAAACAGGCTTCGAAGAGGCCGACAGTACCGGTGCCGGTGAAGGATCCGGTGTGGACCTGGCAAAACTCAGCGAACCACCCGAGATAGATGTTGAGGGTCCTGGTTCGCAGGTTGAGGAAGGAGAAGAAGGGCCTGAACTGCAGCGGGAGCTGGAGCAGATGGAGTCCTCGCAGGAAGCGGAGCCTCCCCATGAAGACACACTGGCGCAGCCCAGAGAAGAACCTGCAGGTGAGGATACAGAAGAGAGGTCTGAAAGGCCTGTAGAACCTGCAGTGGAACACGGACAACAGGATGTAGAGACTCCGGTTCAGACCGAGGAAGGAGACTTTCATGGACCGAGCCCTGAAGCCGCATCCGAACCGGAGGACCTGGAGGAACGTGTGAGAAGGCTTGAAGAGAAGCTTGTAAGCGAGGAGTCCGAGGAACTCAGTAAGATATCCGACCTGGAGCATAGGATTGAACGACTCGAACTGGACAGCGACGAGGACCTTGAGCAGAGGCTGTCGAAGCTGGAGAACAGGGTTGAATCTATCGAGACGCCGCAGCTGCTAGATGACAGGATGACAGAGCTCGAGGATGTCGTGATGAACCCCGGCCGCCACGTCGATGAACTGCTAAACAAGGGTCTCAAACAGAGGCTGGAAGAACACGGTGAGAGGCTGGACGAGATCGAGGAGGAAGTTGGCGAGATAGATGACAGGCTTGACCACCTCGGGATAGAGTTCGAGGAGGCCCGTGAAAGCATACAGCAGAAGCTGGAGGAGGTCGCAACGGTTCAGCAGGAGCGCGGCGAGAAGTTCGGCGAACTCCAGGAGAAGGGAGCCGAGAGGGAGAAAAGGATCAACCAGCTCTGGGAGGCTATTGACGAGGAGCTGACCCAGCTCGAGAGAAGACTCCACGAGGGCGAGGAAGAGCGAGACGAGCTCTACGACCAGGTGCTGGATCTTACAGACCTGCTGAAGCGGGCGCTCAACCAGTAGAGTTTTAACATTTTGATTACTTCTCAGTGTTAAAGAGTGGTAGCATATGGCGGAGGAAGTGATATTCGGCGATGACGACGAGGAAGACGACCAGGGTGCTTTTTCTGGTGATGATTCTGGGGGTGACCCTGAAACGGACCAGGATACGGAAGTAGAACAGCCCGAGTCCGAATCGAAGCAGGATGTCCTTTTCGGTGACGAGGACGAAGAGGTAGAGATAGAGGACGTAGAAGAGGCTGGCGGTACTGATTCCGGGCAGTCGGGTGAAACCGGAGACGGGGAGCCAGAGAAGGACGTGGAACCCGGTTCAGGATCTCCCGGCGATATGTCTGGGCTTGAAGAACGTGTTGAAGAACTTGAGAACCGGCTAGAGGAGGCCACAGGAAAGGATATAAAGGAAAGGATAAGCAGGCTGGAGGAGCAGGACAGTTCCGATCTCCGGCAGGATATACAGAAACTGGAACAGCAGATACAGGAGCTAGAAGATCTGGAGCGGGAGGTCGAGTCTGGAGTCGACCGCGGGATCGCTGACCAGGTTGAAGAACTGGAGGAAAAGCTTGAGAGCCGGCTTGAATCACTGACGAACAGGATTTCCGAGCTTGAAGAAGGAGGGGAGATAGAGAGCCTTGAGAACCAGCTCAACGAGGTGAAGGACAGGCTAGCGGAGAAATCCGATCTCATAGCCGAGGTCAGGGATGAGTCGGTGGAGCGGTATGAGGAGCTTGAAGAACGGCTTGACAAACTGCCATCAGAGGATGAGATAAACGATATCAGGGTGGAACTCGACAATATCCGGAATGAGGTAGTCCAGCTGAGACAGCAGCGAGAGGAAGCTGACCTCACATCTATAAGAGAGGAGCTGGACGGTGTCCAGGCGGTTCTCTCTGACCTGAAATGGGTCTTCAACGATTTCGAGGACCTGGCGGAACTCAAGCTTCTCTCCATCGATGAATACGAGCGCCTGAAGTCTGGTTCTACGGGTTCTGAGGAGCTGCTGGAGAGGCTCAACGCAAACCTCGAGCAGCTGGTGAAGCAGTCGTCGGCCCCTGACCACCGGCTGGATTCCCTGGAGCAGCGGATACAGGAACTGGAGTCGGGAACCGGTAACCTGGAGCCTGTGTTCGACGAGCTTGAGGAACAGAGGAACCAGGTAGAGGACATCCGCGAGGGCTACCGTGAACTAGGCGAGATGATGGAGTTAGTCCTCAAGGAGCTTAGAGAGCAGAGAGGCTAGACGAAGCTTTCAAGCCCTGACTGTCGCGACTCTAGCGCTTTCTCGAGCTTTTCAAGCCCGGAGTCGACACGGTCTTCTGAAAAATCGTGCTCGGTGACAAGTACCTGCTTTATCCTTCCGGGATCTGGAGTTGAAAAGCTGTAGCTGGCTTCATCCACTGGAGGGTCCAGGAAGAACTCTATGATCGTGTCGGGATCGTTTTCCCCCTTCCATTCCACCGTGTCGTCCTCAAGTATATCTTCGAAACTGTCGTACTTCTCGACCAGCTTGAGCGCGGTTTTGGGACCGATCCCTTTCACCCCATCCGGGTTGAAATCGGTGCCCATCAGGACCCCCATCCAGACCAGTTTTTCCCGCGTCACATCCAGCTTTTCCATCACTGTGTCCAGTTCGATCTTCTCGACAGAGACCTTCTTCCTCCCGCCACCGGAGGTCTTCCGCGTCTTCCGAGAAGTCAGGTTCCTGACCATCCGCTCCGCACCGAACAGCAGGCAGTCCCAGTCCTGTGAGCCGACCGCGTAGACATCTCCGTGGGTCATGTGGGCGGCCTGGGCCTCCCCCTCGCTGGATGCCTGGATGTAGGGAAGCCCCATCGCATCGAGCAGTTCCTTCGCGTCCTCAATCATCTCGCCGGTCAGCTTCGAGCTCTGTGTAGCCTTTGTGTACGCCTCTGATATCTTACCCTCTTGCTTCAGCCTTTTCCATTCCTCTCTCGCTTCCTCCCTCTTCTTCCTCCTCCGGGAGGACTCCTTTGCCTTGAGGTCCGGTGTGTCGCCGTCGAAGACGTAGACAGGTCTTATATTGTTTTCGAGTAGATTGATGTTCCGGTAGAAGACGCCGGAGAGGTGCGATGTCGTGCGTCCATTTGAGTCCTTGAGCGGTGTGCCGTCCCGCTGCCTGATGATCGAGAGGAACTGGAAAAGGGTGTTCATCGCGTCGATGGCAAGATCCCTGTCGTTAAGGTCCGCGAAACTGATTTGCTCCGGCTCTACAAGCTCCCCCAGGTCGACTCCCATGGAAAACCAATTTACCTACTGAAGTTTAAAACAGTCTGTATGGAGCGAGAAACGCTCTGCGACTACTGCGGGAAAAAGAAGGCGGTCGCCACCTGCGAGGTCTGTGGAAGCAACGTCTGCGGGGAACACAGCCGGGATTACGGATGCGCGGTCTGTGGCGGCGGCGAACGCAGTTTCGAATAGCTAGCTGTGCCTGATAGAATCTTTGACTATATCGTCCGGCATGTCGAACCTGAAACCGTGGCTGTCGAGCAGCAGGCTGGTGCA
>CAZAII010000078.1:0-519 GCA_964485165.1 uncultured archaeon
AATTTTTGGTCAGCTGTAGCATAAGCATATTTTCCTTGAACATCGACCCCTTTTACAGATCGAAGATTAGTATCATTTGTAACACTTCCAACCAAGCTGGGAGAAGAAGGATCCGAAACGTCTATAACTGCTACACTCTCATCACCCCTGAAGCTAGCCACGTAAACATAAGATCCCAACAAATCCAAGTCATGTGCTCCATCCAATATGTTGTTGTCGCTTACACTACCTACTATGGACGGACTGGAAGGATCGCTTACATCAATGACGTAAACCGTGTCATCGTCAAAAGCAGCCAAATAGGCATAATTACCTCTTATCTCTAATCCTTTCGCTGCGTTCAGCCCAGATAGACTTCCTGTTATGGAAGGACTAGAAGGGTCACTTATATCAATGATTATGAGGTGGTCTGTGTCACCGGAATCATCTGTGCCAGCTCCGACATAAGCATAGCCTCCTTCAATTTCTACATCCCCCGCCCCATCCAAAGGCGTGTCGTTTATGCTCGCCACAAAATCA
>CAZAII010000078.1:529-806 GCA_964485165.1 uncultured archaeon
GAGACATTTATTACAGTAAATCTAGGGTTGTCATTGTCAAATTCATCGTGAGCTGACACATAAGCATAACCACCTGAAACTTCTACACCATTTGGACCATCCAAATACTGGCTTGAATAATAGTTACTTATATATTCAGGATTTTCCGGATCACTGATATCGTAGATATTCAAATCATCTCCATTTCTTGCAGCGATGAAAGCATAATCTCCTGAAATCGACAACATATAAGCTCTATACAAGTAATCCCTAAAAGCGACGCTTGGCGCCTTACCAG
>CAZAII010000078.1:816-3764 GCA_964485165.1 uncultured archaeon
TCTTTCTTGCTTTGAAAAATGAAACTTTCGGTCTCTTGATCTATGCTTCCTCCTGTTCTCCAAGAGTCTACAGGATTTAACCAGCCAACATCTGTAATATTGTTTCCGGAAAGGCTCATGTTATGGGTGCCAGCCTCATTTCCCTTCAACAAGACCTGAGAAAGAGTTGCTGCCCCTGTCTCGCAGCTGAAGCTGCCGCCGTCCTGAATGTCGTTTACAAAACCATCGCACTCTGAACCGAACAGGTTTCTTATTTCGTTTCCACTAGCATCTATATCCCCGCTCATCGTATCCCCGCTCCGCTGCACCAGGTCCGAGGGGGTGTTGCCGTCAAACTGCCTTACATCGACATCCGAATCTCCATCGCTCCTGGGCCTGATCCTCGCCCATTCTACATCGGGTCCACTTTCCCAGGTGATGTTGATGCTGTCGAACATCCTTCCGTCGGTCGTGCAGTCGTAGTTGTCGTACTGTACCAGCTTGATCGCAAACGAGGAGTTCGCGGGGCCGCTGAAGTCAGAGTCAGCAGAGATGTTGACAGACTCCTGTGTCCAGGTGGATCCAACGTTTCCCAGACTCCCTAGAGATTTCCAGTTGTTCCCATCTGTAGTGTAGTAGAAACCGTCCTGCGCCGGGAAACTGCCTGAATGGTCGCTCGCGGAGTCTTCTTCGTCACCGGTCTCACGGTGGTAGAACTCCAGCTGTATGTTCCTGGCATCCGTGAAATTAGCAGTCGTGACGAGCTCGTTGGCCGAGTAGCCCCCGCTGGTATCGGTATCCATGACAAGCGAGTAGCTCCCCTCGTTGGGGCTGACACTACAGCCACCGGACCCGCTCTGCACGTCTATAGAGCTCTCGCTGCTCTCCTCCTGAGTGGTGAAGTTGCTGACCGGCAGGCTACCCGACTCGAAGCCCTGGTAGATAGAGTTGAAACCCGCGGATACCGGCGATACCAGGCCCAGCAGAAGTAGAAGGAAAACCACTGAGGAAAGCATCTTCCTCCGGTATTCGCCTATTATCGACTTACAATCCCTTTCTATCATCCTACCGCAACCAGTATCCTCCCATCGCCGTTTGACTCTTCCAGCGCCTTCCCGATAGTGGAGTCCCGGCACTTCCTGTTCTTTTCAGAGAGCTGTTTGAATTCTGTGAAGTTTCCAGCATCCTCCACCGGCTCTATCTCGCACCTCATCGCCACTCCCGGAGTCGAGGACGGGACGACTCGGTCGCCGCGCTGAATCGCCCCGTTCTCCTCGGAAACGTTGACCTCGACCTTGCCCTGGAGAGCGATAGGATAGCCTTTCTCACCAGTATTCATCACGTAGCTCGGGTTGCCGGAGACAACGCCGAAAACGTCGGAATCGTAGGCACCGGTGCTCCTCACAACCGAGTCATCGCGCTCCGTACTTATGGAAACGACCTCGCCTTCATCAAGCTCCTGGGCGGAATTGTATATCTCGGCGAGGTCCGCCCCCGAAGTCCAGATGTTGCCGTACACCTTAAGAGAGTCATCAATCGTGACGTTGCCGGAAGTCGTATCTGTGATGTTGTTCCCGCTCATGTCGAGGTTGCCGTTCGCAATGGCCACATTCTGGCTCGAATCTATCTCTATAGCGTTCGTACCTCCCACCTGTATATTTCCGTTACCATTAGAGAAGTCAAAGTTAGTATTGCTTGTAGAGATCGCACCGGCGTGCTCAACCCTGAGCCTCTCGGAGTTACCTGAGGACTGCACAGTGAAGATAGGGTTTCCGCTTCCCGGATTGCTCGTGGTCCGCAAAGTGATTCCCTGGGAGGTCGAATCCTCATCACCCAGGATGTGACGATCACCATCCGGATCATAGAGATACACATCACCATCACTATCCACCATATCGATACCCTGATCACCGTGAACCGTCAGGTTACCGGTAACGTTCACATCCAGCTTTTCCGAGCCGAGGTTGCCGAACGTCGCCTCATAACTGTTAGGTGAACGGGAATTTCTCCCAATTCCTACTGCACCCTCCGCAGTTGCCCTGGCACCGGCGCCCAATCCCACAGAATAGGCGCCACTTGACAGGCCTTCACTAGAAACATAATCAGGATCGAAAGGCGCCAGACTAAGGGACACAACTCCGGATGCGTTACTCGATTGGCCCAATGCAACAGCACTATCAGCAGAGGAATAACTTTTTTGTCCTAAAGCTATGGAAGACAGCGCAGAGGCTTTGGCAGACCTACCGATTGCCACCGCCTCAGAATCACCTGTCGAAATACTTCCATCACCTATCTGTATACCCGTACCACTGTAAATATTGTAGCTCGAGAAACTGATGTCATTACTCCCCATCGACAGCTGGCCGCCAGCCGTAATCGTATTACCGCCCGAATTCAGTGTACCGATACGGTCGATGTTGTTACCCTGCATCAGGATAGTCTGATTAGCAGTATTACCCGCCTCCAGTGTCTGGTTCAAAGTCTCCACGGTCTGGTCGCTGCCGATAGTGTTGCACGCATACGAACCGTTCGGGTAGACCGTCTTCACAGCCTCGTTGCTCCCGCACTTGTCCTGGTCAAAGAAGCTGTTGATGTCGTTGAAAGACATGTTGAGGTCTCCGTTCAGTATCTTGACGTTGCCTCCCTCGATGAACCGGGCGATCGCCTGACCGTTCTGGTCGTCCCATATCTCCACGTACTGGTCTGACCCTCCTCCACCGGAGGTCGCGATTCGCAGATGGTCGTTAACTGTGCTGCCGGAGCCTACAGACTCGATGTAGGGGTCGTCGAAACTGGTGTCAGGAGCATCCCCGATATCAAGCCTGTCCGTCACCACAGCATCACCCGAAGCGTTCAACCTTCCACCCACATCGACCTGGCCGCCGCCCGGATTCAAAACCTGAACATTACGGATATCTGCATCACCATCAGTAAACTCCAACCCCCTCTGACCATGAACCGTCAAGTTG
>CAZAII010000079.1:0-3656 GCA_964485165.1 uncultured archaeon
CACAGAAATCCTTTACGACGACGATAGACAGGAGATAGCCGGTCACGACTCCGGTTATATCTTCAACCGGTAAGCGCCCAGGGCAGGGCTCGAACCTGCGACCACCACGTGACTGCATTCGAAAGTCAGGATTTTCTAGACCCTCTTCTCGAGGAGAACAGGGTGTTTAACAGCGTGGCGCTCTACCTGCTGAGCTACCTGGGCCTCGTATGCTTGAAGGTGGAAAGGAGTTTTTTTAAATCTCTAGACTGGTTTACCGGATTTTTATTTATAGAGCATCCATCACTCCCCATGGAGTCGAAGACCCTGCTGATCACAGGATCCTTCCTGGTCTTGCTGGCCGGTTTCATGGTTCTCCAGACCCCGGCAGACCCGTCAAGCAACAGTCCCGACTACACCTACGCCTGGAACTGCACCGACTGGAACGGGACATGCGAGAAGGTGAAGATGGAGTACGTGAAGACAGACTGCACCGAATGGTACGTGGCACGGCCGCTCGACCAGCTGGAATGCGAACGGACCAAGACCGGGCTCAACCGGCTTTCCCTCATATCCGACTTCGGGAACTACATCACCACCCCCATGACAGACGAGAACTACTCCGTGAAGACGTGGCTTCTGAGACACAACTGGACCCAGCCCTGGGACCTTGAGTTCACGAAGGGCGAAGAGGCCTTTATCTCACTGAAAGAGGGTGAGGTACTCCACTTAGGAGGAGCAGGTATAATGGGTAATGACACCCTGGAAACAGTGGTTACACAGGAATCAGGGCTTTTAGGCCTTGAACTCCATCCGGGATTCGAGGAAAACCGGTTCATCTACCTGTACTACAGCCACCAACACAGAGAGAACCCTCCTATCGACGTAATGACAAGTGTTCACAGGCTTTCACGTTTTAAATGGGTGAACGGTAGCCTCACGAATGAGACCGTGCTTCTGGACGGCATACTCGGTAGTACTTTCCATTCGGGCGGTAGACTGGAAACCGGTCCTGACGGGAAACTCTACCTCACCACCGGCGATATAAGCTTCGAACACATACCCCAGAACCTCAGCTGGGAAGAGGGAAAGCTCCTGAGGATAAACCTTGACGGTTCCATACCGGAAGACAACCCTTTCAACGACAGCTACATATACGCCTACGGCTTCAGGAACCCCCAGGGGATAGCCTGGAACCCCGAGAACGATGTGATGTACACCAGCGGCCACGGCAACTACCGGTACGACGAGATCAACCGGATCGTCAAGGGCGGGAACTACGGCTGGGGGCGGTACGAGTGCGACGAGATACATAACGACGCTGTAAGCCTCAGGGGGGACGAATATATCCGACCCGTCAAGTGCTTCAAGAACTACACGATGGCGCCAAGCGGTATGGTTTTCGTGGATGAACCCGGGCATCCCTGGCACGGAGACCTGTTCGTCGCGGGTCTACGGAGCAAGTACCTCCACCGGCTCATGATAGAAGACGGAGAGGTGGTAGACGAGGAGAACTTCTACGTCAACACCGATTCAGTTTACGAGTCGGGTGTCAGCCGCAGGCTCCGTGACGTCGAATACTTCAACAATTCCCTGTATATCACCGGTGACTTCAACGGTTTGATAAGGCTTACACCGGAGTGATCAGTCAAGGAACTCCTCGTTCTCTATCTTCTCAGGCAGGTAGGTATTGGCCACAAATTCAAGGCCCTGGGACGCCAGCGCCTGCTGCTCAACCCTAACACCCATCTCTAGCATCTTCTCGAACTGTTTCTGCCACTCGTCGGTCTGCATCCAGTCGTACTCCATAACGTCGTGGATCCTCTTGTAATCCTTCGTGGGTCCGCCCGCGTCCTCTGGCTTGCCCTTCAGGTTCTCAGTGACATGATGGAGATCATACTCCTCTATGTCCTCCATGGTCATGCCGATAAGCTTGGCATCGGGAGTGGCCAACCGGTCGGACTGGAACGCAAGGCTCATCGACCCGGACTTCAGCACCGAGTAGATGTAGTAACCCCAGGGATCACCGTCCGTGAAGACGTATACTGGCAGATCCAACCGGTTGTGCATTATATTGATGAGTCTCCGCGCGCCTCTCGCAGGCTGGCCCTTTGTCCCCACTATTATAGCGTTGTTCTCCTTGTGGAAATCCTCCTCAACCAGCCTGTTGACAAGGGCATTGGTCTCGACCACGAGTATGTAGTCGGCATCACATTCCACGAAGTCGTAATGATCCACGATAGAAGGGATGTTGAGACCCGAGGTTCCCATCTCCATGCAGTCTATCTCATCTCCCGAGTCGTTGATGACCACAGGCCCGAACAGGGAACCCTTCGCCTCTGCAATAAGGTGAAGATCCTCACGGATAGCTCCTGTGGCGGTCTCTATGTCGACTATTACAGCATCTGATTCATCCTGGTCCTCAAAAGTGTTCTCGTCAAGCCCCGGGACCGTATGCTTCAGCTGGTAGTAGAGCTCCCTTATGGCGGCCGTACGGCTTTCACTGATGAACTCCTTAGCCTTATTGGCCACAAGCATGGTCTGCATGAACTTTCGGGCGTGCGAGATGTTCAGGAACTTCCTCTTGGAGTAAGAATCTCCCAGCTCGAGCCGGCCGTCTTCCTCGTCGTATTCGACGTTGCTCTTCGACCTTACCTGCGTCTCGAAGGTCAGGTTGTCAGAGTCCTCATCCTCAAGCTGCCTGACCATCTTCTTGCCGAGGTGCACGAGTTTATCCAGCGTCTGTTCGTCGTTCTCAAGTTCTTTCTTTGGCATTCTGAATCACCTTCTAGAGCTGTTCAGGGTTATAATCCCTTTCAACAAGCTCCTGGATCCTGTTCTCGATTTTTTCTGGGTCTCCCTCCTCTGCCAGTTCCGCGATGGCAGGACCCATCTCCTTGGCGTAGGCGGTCAGCATCCTTTTCTTCTTCTCCTGGATCTCCTTGCGCTCCTTCCGGCCGATGTACCGGCCCAGTTTCCTTCCCGCCTCCTGAAGGGCGAGCTTCATCTCCTTCCGGATATCGTCGTAGTTAGCGATAGCCTCCTTGCCCTCCGAAGTGAAGGGAACCCACACAGAGGCCATGTGGACCAGGATGTAGAGCGGGCCCTGCGGCCTGTCGCCGCTCTGGGAAACGTTGTACCGGCTCCAGTCCACCTCCTCTATGGCCTTGGTGGTCACGCATGACGACTTCTTGTAGAGCAGCGGCACCTTGTTCGCGAAACGGAGTTCGGAATAGCTTCCGTCCTCTTCAAGGTCGCCGCCCCAGGCCAGACCGACCTCTACGACGAACGGGTTGCCCTTGTAGACGGTCGGTTTGCGTGTTATCGCGGTCGAGAACTCGGGGTTCAGCTCCTTCTTCAGACCCTTTAGTATCAGGTCCTCCCCTATCGGTGAAAGGCAGTCCGTCGGCGGCGACTGGAGCTTCACGCGCTGGGCCGCGTTAAGCAACTGTTCTATCTCATCCTTGCTAAGTGTATTCGGGCGCCTGTCGGGATCGATCTCCGCCTCATCACATATCTCCTCCGCGCTGGTCCTTCCCACGCGGGTGAACTCGTTCTGGAAGAAGCTGGAGACCGTTCTCGCTGTTGAACCTTCAACCATCCTCATAAGGATCCCAAGCTCAACGCCGTGGGGATGTGGCTTGATCTCCTTCGGCTTCGGAGGGAGTTCCTTCGAG
>CAZAII010000080.1:0-3608 GCA_964485165.1 uncultured archaeon
GAAGGCAGGCGAAAACCCGTACTACGCCTGCGCGACAATCACCGGCATCGCCAACGACGAGGTCTCTGTGAATGACCCTGAGTCGGATGTGGATCCGAACAACAATCAGGTAGAGCCGGGGCCAATCACGGACAGTGGCGAACTCGCTCAGTACAGCACTCTGCACATCTGGGCAGAGACTGACGGCGACAACCAGTACGACTCAGGAGAGCCTACGGTTATCCGAAGAGCTTCCGCGCTCAACGGTGGTGGCGGAATCCCGACAGATCCAGTCACTTGGACCATCGCGGATGCCAAACTGAACATCTACGACTTCGATTCAAGTGTGACGACTTCGCCAGGCGGAGACAACATCAACGGTGAAGACGCCATAATGGCGAACACGCCTGTCTACATGGGAGTCAACATTACGCTCCCGATAGGTGTAGGCGATCAGGTTCAGACCGACAGCTACTCTGCCGATGTGGTCTTCGACTTCAAACAGTCGAAGAACAACGGAGACTTCAGTTGTGAAGAGGTATCTGACCAGAGGAATACCGATTGGTTCGGTTACCCAAGCTCTAGTTAGCTCTGTCGTCTAGCCGACAGCCTTTCCCCGCTTGACCGCGGGGAGGGCTTTCCACGTATGAAAAACGCAGGAACAGAACACAGGAGCAGAAAGACAAGGAGGTGAAAAATTAACAATGAATCAGAAGGTACTGATTTCGCTGATGGTCATCGGAGTCGTTGGAGCGGTAGCTGGTGGAAGCACCCTTGCGGTCTTCAACGATGAGGAGACCAGCACGGGCAATGCGTTCGCTGCTGGAGAGCTTGACCTGAGGATTGACTGGCAGGAGTCCATAAACGGTGAGGTTATCGACCGTTCGGGATACGATGGAGCCGGTCCGACCGACGATCCGGAGTTCGATGATCTAGATGGAAAGCCTGTCAATCTTGACGGACCCATCTTCAACTTCAACGACATCAAGCCGGGAGACGAGGGTGAGGCAACGATAAGTCTCCACCTAGATACGAACCCTGGCTACGTGTGGTTCCGGCTTAACCAGATAGCAGACAGCGACGGTTCAAGTCCGAACCCTGAGTGTACGGAGCCAGAGCTAGAAGAGGAACCCGACTGTGGGACCGATCAGGACGGTGAGCTCGACGAGCACTTCAGCTACGTGATGTGGTACGACGAGGACGGTGATAACTTCTTCGATGATGGTGAGAAAGAGATCACCACGACGACAACTACCGAGGAGGAAATCTGCAGGGCCGACGTCGGTCTTGCGCTCGACAACTCCGGCTCGATGTACTACACCACGTTCGGCGGAGCTGAAGAAGAGTTCGAGGCCGAGAAGGACGCGGCGCAGCAGTTCGTGACCGACTCCTTCACAGGAACGGGTGGAACTTCATCTCCGGAGATCGGTGCAGTCAGGTTCGGTGGAAGCGCTCCTGAGACAGATCAGTGGCCGCCGGTCAGCGAACTCCATCCGATGTCAACGGATGACACCTCTATCAACACCGCGATCGGCGACCTGAGACCTGTAGGTGATTTCGCCGAAGGCATCTCAGCAAGCGATTACCCATCGAAGTATGAGGGTACTGACCTCGCTGGCGGTATCGAGGAGGCAGCCGACAAGGTCGCCAACGAGGGCCGTTCATCGGTCTCTGACGATTACGTTATCGTCTTCAGTGACGGCCAGCAGGCCGGTATCCAGGGCGATCCTGTCCAGGCCGCGCGCGATGCGGAAAACGATCACGGTGTGACAGTGATTGCTGTAGCTTTCCAGAAGCAGGGAGGTTCGAACACCGACGACTTCAAGCAGACCATGAAGGATGTCGCAACAGGTAGCGGTGAAAGCAACTTCTACTTCGTCCCGAAGGGCGAGTACGAGACCCTGCCGGATGTCTTCAGCGGCATCTCGGACGAGATCTGTAGCACCACGACCGCGACTACCGAAACCGGAAACGTGGAAAGCGGTGTCAGGATCGACGGCGATCCCTACGATGAGGACAACGACATCGATCCAGTCGGACCCGCCTCGGAAGAAGGTGTACAGTACATCGGCTTCAAGTGGCAGTTCGACGAGAACGCTGGTAACGAGGTCCAGACGGACGAGCTCGTCTACGACATGGACTTCTACACCGAGCAGGCCAGGAACAACGGCAACCCACCGGTCAACGGACCGAACTGGGTCGCCCCGTAGAGAGGCCAGAAATCTCTACGACCGCTCTTCCCTCGCCTGACCGCGGGGGAGGGGCTTCGACGTATCAAACGCAAAAGCAAGCAAAAAAGAGGAAAGAAGAGAGGAGAGAAGCAAGATGAACCGGAAAGTACTGGTATCGCTGATGGTCATCGGAGTAGTCGGAGCGGTGGCTGGAGGTGGAACGCTCGCGGCTTTCAGCGACACCGAGACCTCGCCCGAAAACGTCTTCGTGGCAGGAGCCGTCGATCTTGGCATCGATATTACGGGAGGTCCGTACACTGGCGAGACGCTCTACGGCCAGGGAGATAATGATGCGGTACCGGCGTTCTTCGATATACCTGACATCAAGCCAGGCGACTCCTACGAGAGGACGCTCAGCCTCCATGTAGAGAACAATGATGCCTACACGTGCATGGCCATCGAGCCGACCTCCAACGACGAGAACGATTTAACGGAACCTGAAGAGGAGGCCGGCGACACGACAGAGAGCGAGGGAGAGCTCGCGGAGAACATGGCGCTCCACGTCTGGACCGACATGGGAGACCAGACACCCGGAGCGGATGATACTTGCGAGGCCGACCCGGGCAACAACCGCTACGACCCGCAGTGCAACGAGCAGTCGCTCTGGGACGCCGAATCAGAGATCAACGGCGGTCAGGGAATCCCGACCGATACGGTCGACATCAGGCTTGCTGACACCACGGGCAACGTCTTCGAGTCGAGCGGCCCGATGGTGGGAGAGGAGACATACTACATAGGCGTCAACTACTCCCTGCCGAGGAACACAGGCAACGAGATACAGACCGACAGCTATACCACCGACATAGGTTTCACCACGGAGCAGGCAAGGAACAACGACCAGTTCGTGTGTGACGAGACCCCGCCACCGCCCGGCGGCGAGGAGGAGCCCGGCGAATGCGGACCCATCGAGGGTCTTGAAGACGGTTCGACCTACACCCTTGACAGGGACACCGGCGACGGCACGGAGACGGTGGAGTACGGTGTTGTCAGGGATGGCAAGGACACCTGGGTCAAGTTCGAGGACCCTGAAACGGATGGCGAGGAGAACACCCTCGGCGAGAACGGTGAGGTGGAATCCGAGGTCTTCGAGGTGACTGTCAACGGTGGCAAGGAGAAGGTCATAGTGACCACCAAGGCAGGCTCCGAGCAGAGCGGTGGTGGAGAAACGAAAACACTACTAAGTGGAGAGGGAGACGTGAAGACCGACGGGCTCGGCTTCACGCTTGAACTGGTGGAGATAATCGATAACGGCGACGGGACCTTCACCTACAGGATAAAGGTCACCAGCGACGACGAGGGTGGACAGGGCTCCCATGCCCTCAGCCACATCTCCTTCGAGTTCTGCAAGATACAGTACCAGCTCGACTTCGCGGGTGGCGAGGTCATCCAGGACCTCAG
>CAZAII010000081.1:0-3574 GCA_964485165.1 uncultured archaeon
TTCTCCTCCGGGAAAGGAGAGCTGAACGCACGGGTTGTCGTCCTGTCGGGCTTCAGTCCGAGCAGGTCGACGTACATCTTCTGGGGAGTCAGGGTCCCCGACATCAGTACGCTGGAATGTGCGTCGTTGAGAGGCTCACGGGTCGACACCTGGGGGTCGAGGCAGCTGTAGTTTATCTGTATGTAACGGTTTCCGGAGGAAGAGCGGGTCCTCTTTATGACCCTGAAGAAGCCGCTGTCATCGCCGTTCCAGTCGTCAAGGAACTCCGCGATTCCTCCGCAGTAGGACCGCTCACGCTCCTCCCTGACCTCAGAGGCTATCGACTCCAGGTCGACGATGAACTCCTCGTATTCACGGAAGCTGGAGACAGCGTCCTTGAGCTCTTCTTTCTGCAATTTCTCCTCGTGGGAGCCGCTCTCGAACTTGTCTGCCGCGAGCTTTCTAACAGCGGTTTTCAGCTGTTCAAGGTTTTCCTCTGCGTCGTAGAAACCGAACTTCTCCGCCTCCGTTATAGCCCGGTCTATCTGCGGCATTGAGATGGAGGATGAGAAAAGCGAGCGGGTCCTGGACGGAAGATTGTGGGCCTCGTCAACTATGAGTATGGTGTCCTCCAGCTGGCACCCTGCGCGCTCGAATATGGATTCCCGGACACCAGGATGGAAGATGTGGAAGTAGTCTGCTATTATGAGGTCGCTGCGGCGGGCAAGCTCCATCATCATGTAGTACGGGCAGAAAGACGGGGTCGCGGTCTTGAACTCCTGGGCGTGCATCGCGTTGCCGTCGAGCGCGTCCAGCTTTTTCTTCGCCTCCGACTTAAGCTTGTGCTCGTCCATGTCGTACATCGCTGTGTAGAAATCGCACCTCTCCTCGTCCCGGAGGGTCTGGCAGTAGTCCATGAAGTCCCCGGAGGTCATCTCCTCCACGCCGTCGACATTGCAGAGCCACTTCTTTCCCAGGAGGTCAACGACCGTCAGCTCGACATCGTGCCTCTCCTGCATCATCTTCACTGTCTCGACTGCTATCTGGTGCTGGGAGTGGCGCGGCGTCAGGAAGAACACCTTCTTGTTGTTCTGCTTCGCGTACTCCAGCGCCGGTGTCAGGGTGGCGGCGGTCTTCCCCAGCCCGGTAGGAGCGTGGACCACAAGGCTCCTGCCCTCCTCCACCGTGTTTTTCACCTCTCCAAGGAGTTCGTCCTGCTTATCACGGAGTTCGGAGAAGGGAAATAGTTCCATAAGCCTACCTGACCTCTAACGCATAAATTACCGGTGCCCGCCGACTGATGAATTTATAAAAAAAGCGATAAAACCCTGTTTCATGGGCTGGTACGCCGTTGAGGAAATCGACGAGGCCTTAGACGAGACCAAGGACCTGCTCTTGCCCTTCGACACAAAGACCTGGGGAAAGCTTCTCCTTATCGTGGTACTTACAGGAGGCTCGGGGATGCCGAGCGTTCCATCGGGCTCCGGACAGGGAACTACCACGGATTACAATACCGGACCTGGATACCAGGCACCAACATCACCTTTCGAGACCTCGCTTAAACCTGAAACGCAGTACATGCCCGGGATGATGACGGGTGCTGCCGTCGCACCACAGCTGGGAACCGCCGCGCTCGCTGCTATAGTGATAGGCTTCATAGTGTTCGCCCTTTTCTTCCTGCTGGTGGACAGCGTCTTCGAATTCATCTACTACCAGTCACTGCTGGATAAAAGGGTAAAGATACGGAAGAACCTCCGGGAACACGTGTACAGCGGCCTCCGTTACTTCGGCTTCAGGGTGGTGGCAGCGATAATCATACTCGCAGGTCTGGCGGCCGCGCTGGCACCCATTCAGGCCGCCCCTGCGCTTGGAGCCCTGCTCCTGTTCCTCTGGCTCATCGCGCTCCTGATCTTCTCGATATTCATGGGCCTGACCCACAACTTCGTGCTCCTCAAGATGATGGAAACGGGAGAGGGAGTTATAGCGTCCTGGAAACTGCTGCTTGAAGACCTTCAGGGCCAGTGGAAACAGGTCGCTATCTACCTAGTCGCGAGGTTCTTCATAAAAATAGCTGGAGGAATCATAACTCTTGTATGGGCGCTCAGCACCCTCCTGGTACTCGGTATAGCCTTCCTGATCCCCGGCGCAGTCGCATACTTCATCTGGCCGCCTCTCGCCATCCCGGTGGTCGTGACCGCCTTACTGGCCTGGCTCCTGGTCGCCGCAGTCGTCCGCGTTCCGGTCCAGACCTATATCTACTACTACGCCGTACTGGTCTACCATGACCTCACAAGCGCGCCAGAGGCAGAGAAGCATCGCGCGGAACATGAGCAGGAAGAGAGCGAGGAGAAAGATGAGGCCGGACGCGCTGGAAACAGTGATGATTCTGGAGAACAGAGCGAGGAGGCATAGGTCTCCAGTAGAGTGTGAATATCAGTAGAACATCAGCCGGCACATTCCGTATCTAAGACCGATTCCGACCATGAAGAGGTAAAGAGCCCGGTATCGGGAACTTAAATTCCGCCCTGAAGAGAGTAAAAGAAAAGAAAAGGGGAGGGGGGAAGGATGACGGTGAGAGTCGGAGACTTTCTGCCCCTCGCAGGAAATCTCCGGTTTTTGAGTGATCAAAGCTTGAAATCCTGGTATTTGAGCATCAGCAGGCGGACGGCTTCATGCATCGCGTCGGTCTTGTCCTTGAAAACTCCTTCTTCGACCATCCTGTCGAGCTCGTCATTCAGCTCGTCCGACAGTCTTACAGAAACCATCGCCATGTGCTTTCTGTAAAACAATTACCGACAGCATTTATAAATCAATCGGTAGACCGTATTATCTTCGACCAGTTCAACGCATACACGTAATACGGAATCAGGTTGAAAAGCTTCGGCATCTAACACCGGTCCGATGGAGAAAGGTAGCTACACCTTTATACTGGAGCTTCCGGAGGACATCGTTCTCGAAGTGGGAGCTCTGGGAGAGATAGGATTTGAGAATGGTTTCTACGCCTACAACGGCAGCGCAAACGGCCCTGGAGGCTTCAAGAGACTGGAACGCCACGTTTCAGGCCCTGAAAACATACACTGGCACATAGACCGCCTGACATCCCACTCCACCACCCGTCCTGTTATGGCGGCGGAATCAGTGGACGCGGATATCGAATGCGCCCTGAGCCGGGAGCTGGAATTCGATGCTGTCCCGGGCTTCGGGTGTTCTGACTGTGGCTGCGACTCCCATCTCTTCCACTTGCAGAACCTGGAGAGGGTCGAGAAAGCGGTCAGGAAAGCCCACCGCGAAAACGGTGGAGAGGTCCAGGTCGAGAGGTTCTGAACGATTTCAAATTCTCTACTACGAATTTTTTTATCCGGGCAAAACCAAGCCGGTACTGGGTAGACTATAATGACTAGATTCGAGGACAGGACCGCAATCGTTACGGGCGGTTCCTCCGGTATCGGACGTGGAATATGCTTGAAACTCGCAGAAGAAGGCGCGAACGTCGTGGTTGCGGATGTAAGGGAAGAGCCGCTGGAGGACGGCGTGCCGACGCATGAAAGGATAGAGCAGGACGGGGGGCGCGCGATATTCGTCGAGACCGATGTCA
>CAZAII010000082.1:0-3490 GCA_964485165.1 uncultured archaeon
AGTTGAGAACCCTGAGTTAAAAGTTGTCAAAAAGCTAGTCCTTCGACTCCTCTTCAGATTCTTCTTCGCTGTCTTCGGACCCTTCGTCAGGATCTTCCTCTCCATCATCCGTTTCCTCTTCTTCGCTCTCGTCTACCTCTTCCTCATCCGGGCCGCTTTCTTCTTCACTTCTCTCTTCTTCGGCCGCGTCATCTTCTGAATCGCCTTCTCCGGTATCTTCTTCCTTCTCCTCGTCGCTCTCGTCCTCTCCAGCCTCTTCTTCGTCTTCCTCGATTTCTACGTCTTCGAGGTCGAGCTGTGATTCGAGCGCTTTTGCCCCTGAAGATGCGTAGGCCAGGATTTCGTCGACGGTATCGGCGGTGGCGATGCCCTCGCTTATCGAAAGGTTGCGCGCCTTTCTCGCTGCTTCTCCGACTATCGCAGGCGCGGTCACCTCGTTGATGACGCCGGCGTTGACACCCAGGTTGAACGCGCGGGATGCGGCTGCCTCGACATCAGTCCTGTAAGCCTCGACATCTATATCGAGCTGTTCGGCCGTGAATATCTCTCCCTCGCTGAACGCTATCTTGAGGTCGAGCCCTATCTCGAGCGGTTCGATCCCGAGCTGGTTGAGTATCTCCGCTATATCGCCTGTTATCTCTTCTCCCTTTTCCACGACGACATCGGGCTGCTGGACGTGGATGGTGCCGTCTTCCACCTGTACCTGGAGTCCCGCGCCCTGGAGCTTGCCAAGCATCGGTCCGGGTCCTATGCCTGTGTCGCCTTCAGGCACCTCGATATCGTTCGGCGCTTCTTCCCCGCCCTGAGCGGCTGCAGATGTCTTGTTCCTCTGGATGAGTGAGTAGAGCTGGAACGGGTCCCGCTCCGAGAAGATGAGCGCGGGCTGCTTCGCGTCGTTTTCCTTCAGTTTTTCGACACCGTCGACGTCCGCCTGGTCGATGGCCAGCTCCATCAGGGTCTTCCTGGTCATCCTGACCTCGGCGAACTTCTTCATCTCCTTCTTTATCTCCTGGAGCTGCTTCGCCGGGAGGCCGTGCATGTCGAGCACGCCGACGACAGGATAGTCCTCCATCTTCTGCTTCAGTTCCCCGACCTTCGCCTCTTTCTGGTCTCGCGTCATCTGTTTCGGCGTCGGCTGTACCATCGTCCTACGAGACCTCCACGGGTGAGCCCATCGTTGTCTTCACAAGTACGGATTTGATGTTGTTCCTTCCCTGGGGGAGCTGATCCTCGAGGAAGTTGTAGACCGCGGAGGCGTTCCTTCCGACCTCGTCCGGGTCCTGGTCCTCGCTGCCTATCTTTACCTGGAGCAGTGGCTGCTCCTTGACCCGGAGTGAAACGGTGCTCCGGAGAGATTCTATCCTGTCCGTGGGATCGCTTCCCGGCGGCATCGGGTCGGGCATCATGTTCCTCGGCCCGAGCACCCCACCTAGGTGCTGACCTATGTCAGGCATCAGGGGGGCTTCCGCGATTATGAAGGAGTAGTTCTCCGCCAGCTCCTTCGCCTTTTCAGGCTCGTCGTAGTATCCTTCTAGCTCGTCTCCTGTTATCTCGAGGTCGGCGTTGTCGGCGTTCTTCGCTAGAGTATCTCCTATAACCGCCACCTTCACGTCCTCATCCGGCTGGAAAGGCAGCTTCACATCATCGTTAACCCTGTTGTTCGGGTCGCCGAGGTCGAGTTCTTTCAGGTTGATGACCAGGTCGATGCTCTGGTTGAAGTTCCTGTCCTTCGAGTTCTCGACCGCCTTTTCTATCGCGTCGCTGAATTCCATCTATATCGCCTCCTCCTGCTCTATCTCGTCGTCGTATTCTCCAGCGCCGATCTCCTGCTGGACCTCGTACGCCTCTTTTCCATCTATCGTGACTCCCATAGACTGGGCGGTGCCTATTATCTCTTTTACCGCACCCCTCAGGTCCATGGCCTGGAGGTCGCTCGACTTCATCCTCGCGACTTTGCACGCCTGCTCGAAGCTCATGTCCGCTACCTTGTTGATGTTCGGCTCCCCGGAGCCCGACGAGAGACCGAGCTCGTCCTTTATCAGTGCTGCTGCGGGGGGCTTGCCGACCTCTATCTCGTACTCTCCTGTATCCGTATCGACTATGACATCTACAGGTACCTCCATACCCTCGAAATCCTTCGTTGCCTGGTTGATGGCGTCCACTATCTCTCCCACGTCGACGCCCTCTATAGGTGCGAGTGTCGGGCCGAGTGGAGGTCCTGCGGATGCGCTTCCGCCTTCTACGAGCAGGTTTACGGTTTCTTCTCCCATATTATCACTTTGACTTCTTTCTCACCATGTCGACGTCCACCGTCGTCGGAATCGGGACCGCCGCGTCCAGTAATTCGATGGTGACTTCACGGTTGGTCTCGTCGACCCTGTTTACCTTCGCCTCTTCACCCTTGAACGCGCCACCCACGACTTCGACGTGGTCGCCGACCTCTATCTTTATCTCTTCCTGCTCCTCGCTGAGGTACTTCTCTATCTCCTCGACATCGACCTCGTCGTCTATGACGCCCCGGAGGTGCCTTATCTGGTTCGCGAGCTTCTTTATGTCCGCGCGGTCGCCCTCGATGAAGATGTAGCCTTTCAGCTCTTCTGGGTGGAAGACCGCCTTCACGTCGTTGTCAGAGCCCTTTATCTTGCTCTGCATCTCCTTGATGGCGGTCTTCTCCCGGCCTCTGGTGGTTCTCGCGGTGAGTATCATCTTGTTATCCCATGTATAGCGGAAGCAGGTTTTCCATCAGGTAGAAGATGAACCCTATAACCCCGATCAGGATTATGCCTGCTCCCGTTATCTTGGCGCTCATCTCGAACTCCTCGCGGTCAGGCTTCCTCGATATCTTGAGGACGCGCCGGTACTCGTTAATCTTGCTGACCGCGTTGTTCTTGAGCCTTTTGGGGTCGAAATCCATCTTCACCACTTTGCCGCCAGCTAGAGGAAGAACTAGTCTATTCTCCCTCCCACCGCTTCTGGTGGTGCTAACGGGTAAGCAAACTTAAAAAGCGAAATTTTATAAGGGGTGCGGGAGCACTAGCCCGGCGGGGCTGTGGCTGCGGTTATGACATTGCTGAAGACGGTAAGCAGGAGAACGACCCCGATCAGCATGCCCACCAATCCTACGGCGGCAAGTACCAGCATCCACCTTTTCATGGTGGAAGATTGGTCTCGGCGGAATTTATATCTTCAGAATATCTCTACTTCAGAGAGAAGCTTCGAGGTCCTGTCCTTCCCGAGAACCAGGTAGATGGCCCATCCGAACGGCACGAACCAGATCAGGAGCAGGTAGATCATGCGCTGTTCCGCGGCAAGGTCTTCCCTGGCAAGTGAGTGGAAGGTCCCGTAGACCTTTCCCAGCATCTCTACAATGCCGAACAGCACTGCCAGCATTAAGAAGCCGCCAAAGCCCAGTGCTAGAACAGGAGCTAAAAACTCAGCTGCCACTGTGGTTCACCATCGGTTCCCGTACTTCTAGATGAATTCGACGCCG
>CAZAII010000083.1:0-3430 GCA_964485165.1 uncultured archaeon
CCGCCGTCCGGCACTTTTTTCTCAGGGGAGACAAGCACCGGGTTCCCGTCCTCATCCGGAACGCCAACCGTCAGTGCCTCGGAGACGAAACCCGCTATGTTGACCTCGCCGAGATCTGTCGCGCAGAGCACCTGCCTGCCCTTGAGTCCTTCGATTTCATGGTTGTAGAGCACCTGTGCCGCGCTCTTTACCTCTTGTTCACCGACATCTATCCAGAGCTTCGCCATCTTCGGCTTCCTGCACTCCTCGAATTCTTCTGCCTTCAATACGGTTCCGACCCGGAACTCGTTTTCGAAGAGGTCTTCAGTCATAACCAGGGTCTCGACATCAAGGCTCTAAAACTTTTCTAGAGACGTGACTCCGCCCAGGCATAGTCCCCGGACGGACCGGCAACCACCATCTCGTAGACATCCTCGGCTTCTTCCGCCAGCTCTATACTTCCGGCCTCGTAAGCATCGTCTTCCAGAAAGCCGTTCCGGTACATCACGTCGAATACCCCAGGATCATCTATATCCAGCTCCTCCAGGGAGCCGCCCTGGTGCAGCACAGTCATCACAGGTAGCACACCTTCCGAACCCAGCACACTGTATACCTCACCCACGGAACGCAGGTCATCAGGGTAGAAAACGCCTCCATCAATCCCCTCTTCGGCGGCGTCGAAAGCCACCATGTCGGACTCGTATATCTGCAACATCCCTATCTCAGTCCTTGTCGCCCATTCCTGGCCGAAATCGGTCAGCTCTCCATCCTGCATCAGCCCCCGTTCTTCAAGGGTCTGCCAGTAGTCCATCACTCTCTGCTCGATTCCCTGGCCCTGCTCTCTCTGAATAGTACTCTTGGATTTTTCGGCCAGGTTCATCGCTATCTCGTTCAGGCCCTCCCCTTCTTTCGTCCTCCACCAGATCTCGAACTCGTCGCCGCCCACGATACTGTAGAGCTCGCCCAGTTCTTCGAGGTAACTATCTACTTCTACCATTTCCACAGATATTATGGCCTGTAAAAAGTTATAAACTGCATCAGGATCACTCCTAAAAGAAGTGCCGGGCTATAGGTCTATATGACGGGGAAAAAACTTTTCTGCGCCTACTGCGGCAACAGGCTGGAAAGGAAACAGATAGACGGCAGGGAGAGAGACTTCTGTCCGGACTGCGGCGAAGCCATCTGGAAGAACCCGGTACCCGTCGCGGGTGTCGTGGTGGTGAAGGATGGCGAAGCCCTGCTGATTAAGAGAGGTATCGAACCGGACAGGGGTAAATGGAGCCTGCCAGCGGGCTTCCTTGAACATGACGAACCACCGGAGGTTGGCGCGGCGCGGGAACTAGAGGAGGAGACAGGTGTCAGCGCGAACCCCGGAGAACTTGAGCTCGCGGGCACACTCCTGATGGAACAGGAAGGCCGCGGCTACCTTCTTGGACTGGTCTACCAGATCGAAGCCGCCAGGACATCGGGAGGCATAGATCCCGGTTCCGACGCCGAGGACGCGCGTTTCTGGGACCTGACGGAACTCGAAAAGTCGGGCGAAGTGCTCCGTGAGCACTATTCGAAGCTTATCATCAAGGCGATTGAGGAAAGCACGGGATAACGAAAACTTTTTGAATATTCGCTACCTCTTGATAACAAGTGGTTTGATGGCGGCTGGAGCAGAAGGTGGAAACGAAACCGGTATCCGAGGGAAAGAGCTTGAGGATTCTATCGACAACCCTTACTTCGAGGAGCTTTTCATGGAGTCGGAGCCGATGGAAAGCAGGAGTGACACCTGGGTCGGCCGCTCGGGGGACCGGATAATAAAGTTCTACGGTGAGAGGGATGGAAGACATTTCGTGGTTGATTTCGCCAACAGGTTGAAGAACTTCATGGAAAGCGACGGCGACTGGCGGCTTCTCCTGGAGCCTGATACAGTTTCCGGGGAGGAGGCCAGGCGCAACTCCGGGTACGCCCTGAAGAACCAGGAAGAAATAGGCATAAAGGCACCCTACCCTATACACCTCGATGATGACCTCCGCAGCCATCCCCGGGATGGGTTTGAGGAACTCGAATGCCTGCAGGGAGAACCTCTATCAGAGATGGTTGACAGGGCTGCGCCGGAAGAGCTGTAAGAGATATCCTTCGAGGTCGGACAGATAATTAGGGAGGTACATGACTCGGGCCACGCTCTCAGGGACCCTCATTTCGAGAACATCTGGGTGGAGGAGAACGGAATCGAGAACCCTGGTGGATACACTGTTTACAACATCGACTTCGAACACTTTGAGAGGGACGCTGAGTACGAGGACATGCTGGTCGACCATCTGATGTTCACCCGGGACACGCTTCTCCAGAAAAGAAAAGATCATACGCCCTCCTTGACGGCTACACGGACGGTTACGGCGAATCTTTAACAAGTGAACTGGCCTTCAGCACCTGGTTCTGGAGCGGGAAGAAGGCAGCCCACGACCGGAAAGTACGTGAGCCCGCCAGGATGACTAGGAACTTCCTGAACTACGCGCTCAGATAAGCACAGCGGCGAAGGAGAGCAGGGCGAGCAGGAAGCACAGGTAGGCGACCTCAACCCTTTTCGCGATTTCAAGCACCGCACCAATCGAAAGGTAGCCCACGATGAAGGAGGTCGCGGCGGCGATCAAGAGGGCGGGGCTGAACTCGAACCCGGAGAAAAGATTGAGGCCTACCTGCGCGACCAGGACCGCAGGAACGCTCATCATGAAGGAAAGCCTGAACGCATCGTCCGCATCAAAGTCGAGCGCCAAAAGACCGAAGACCGTAACTCCTGACCTGCTGATGCCCGGGACGACCGCCAGGCCCTGAAGGAAGCCAGCCTCGAAACTGTCAAGCAGGTTTATGTCGGTGTATTCCCTCGTTGCAGGTTTCCCTACCAGCTTGATGATTCCGGTTAGAAGGAGCGCAAAGCCTATGAAGCCGGTGAAGAAAGCCGGGTTAGAAGGAAGAGCTTCCATCCCGAGCAGGTAGATGGAGCCTCCAACAATCCCGCTTGCAAGAGTGGAGAAGAGCAGGAAATTGATGAGAGAGTACTCCGCGGGTATCTTCTTCTGGTCAACGAACGCCCTTGTGCAGTCCGGAACGTCCGCAAGGACCTCCAGGAAGTCCCGCCTGAAGTAGACAAGGGCGGCCAGCATCGTCCCCGTGTGGAGGAAGATAGCGGCGTTCACGGATTCGGCCGGCGCGGAGCCCAGGAGCTGGGTCATGAAGAGCGCGATAACTGCCTCGCTGCTGACCGGTAGCCACTCCACTACTCCCTGGAGCGCTCCAAGTATAACAGCGGTGGCTGGTTCCATGGATGCTGAATCGTGGCAGAGCTTTTTTAGATTATATAAATCTAAGCACCTTCGGTAACCACAGAGGTCAAGAAGATGGCAGGAAAGTTCGAGGAAGCGGAGGAACGCACCTTCAAGAACGTCTACATCTGCAGGAGATG
>CAZAII010000084.1:0-3316 GCA_964485165.1 uncultured archaeon
AGCGAGTACCGGGGCGTCTCCGACCAGGTATTCCTGGACCAGGACAGCCGGTTCTTCACAGTGGAAGGCGAGAAGAACCTCGCCGGCGACATGCTCCACGGAAAGCTCTTCGACCTCGACACCGGGGAGGAGATAGAGGTACCGGACCTGCTCCATGACCAGCTCTACCGCGTGATAGAGAAGGCGGTCAGAAAGGCGACGGGCGAGGATGTTGAGGACATAGGTGAGAAGGAGATAGATGTATTCATGAACGCCATCTTCGACGTTAGGGAGGAAGCGGTAGGAGACAAGGACTTCTTCCAGGAACTGGAGCGTGGCAAGGAGAGACTCCGCGGGATGATACTGGAGGAAGAAAAGATACTTGAAGATCAGGAAACTGAGTCGGTCCCGGGCTGATACCCTTGAAGGCAGTCATACCAGCGGCAAAAAAGAAAGAATCCATGTTCCCGTTCAGCGAGACGAAGCCGACCGGCCTGATGCCGGTGATGGGCAGACCCCTCGTGAAACATCTGATCCACGCTCTACAGGACATTGGAGTCGACGACATCTACATAGTCACCAGCCATCTCGAGGAAAAGTTTGAGGAAGAGTTCGGCGAGTACACCAATGTCAACACCGTCCACCAGGAGGATCTGACAGGCACCGCCGCAGCGGTAGAGACCTGTGACTTCATAGGGGAAGATTTCTTTGTAGTCAACGGCGACGTCATGGTGTCGACTCGGGACCTGGAGAACCTGAAGCAGAAGCACGAAGAGTTCGACTCGGATGTCACGATGCTCGCCACAGAGGAGGAGAAGCCCGAGAAATTTGGGGTTCTGAGCATCACCAACGACAAGGTCGTTTCTATAGAGGAGAAGCCCGAGGAAGCGGAGAACACCCTCGTAAACACCGGTATCTACGTCTTCAGCCCCGAGGTCTTCGATGTCATCGACGGCCTGGGAAATAAACAGACCAGTATAACTGACGCGGTAGACCGGCTTGTCGAGAGGGAAGGTGCAAGGTTCGAGTTCATCACTGACTACTGGATAGACATCGGCTCCCCCAGAAAGCTATGGAAGGCCGACGAGATAAAGAGAGAGTACAGCATCGGGAGGGATGAGATCCACACGGACGCCGAAATCCACGACACCGTGGAGATAGATGGCGATGCGGTTATCGAGGAGAACGCCATTGTGAAGGCCGGCACCGTTCTTGAGGGAAAGGTCTTCATCGGCCGCGGCGCGATAATAGGCCCGAACACGGTCATAAGTGATTCATCGGTTGCAAGGAACTCTCAGCTAGAGGCTGCGAAGGTAGAGTCTTCGAACATCTTCGAGAGCGTCATCCTCGACCCGACCGTCTATGTCGAGGATTCGGTTGTGGGTGAGGAAGCCGACGTGAAGCCAGGTAGCGTCATCCAAGAGTCCTTCCTAGGCGCGAGAAGCTACGTCGAGATGAATAACTCGATGCGTGGAGTCAAGTTCGTTCCGGACGCCAGGACTGACCTGGCCGAGATAAGCAAGTAAAGGTCATTTACCCCATAGCCTAAAGAATATGGAAGGTGAGATTCTCCCCTATGAAGGCAGTTATACTGGCCGCGGGAGAGTCATCCCGGTTCCGGCCGCTAAGCGATAACAGGCACAAGGCTCTCATCGCGGCACTTGGAGTTCCGGTTATACAGCATACAATAGACGAGTTGAGGGAGGCGGGCGTGGACGAAGTCATCGTGGTCCAGGGCCCTGACCGGCATATCGAAGAAGCGCTGGGCGGAGAGGCCGACACCTACGTGGTCCAGGAGCAGCCGAAGGGTATGGGTGATGCTCTGAGGCAGGCCCGGCAGCATCTAGACGGCAGGTTCCTCGTGCTGACACCTTACAGGGCACGTACCTCACAGTTCTTCCGTCCCATGATGGAAAAGGCGGAGGAAGAGGACTCGGGAACAGTCCTCGTCTCCACACCGACCGATGAACCGGAAAAATACGGCATACTGGAGATAGACGACGATGGATACGCCCGTGACCTGATAGAGAAACCCGATCCTGGAGAAGCGCCAAGCGACAGGAAGGTCGTCGGCATGTACCTCCTGAGCGAGAGGTTCTTCGACTACCTTGACAGCGTTGAAGAATGGGAATACCAGTTCGAAGACGCTCTTTCGGAGCAGATGATGGATGAGAAGGCGCCAGTTCTGATGGTGGAAGAAGAGACGAACTCGCTGAAGTATCCGTGGGACCTTTTCCGGGTGGTCGAAGAGCTGCTTGGGGATATGGAACCAGAAGTCAGTCAGGAAGCTGAAATAGCCGGGTCTGCCGAGTTAAAAGGCAGTGTCATGGTCAAGGAAGGCGTAAGGATACACGAGAACGCGGTGGTGAAAGGCCCGGCGTATATAGGCGAAAACACTACTATCGGCAACAACGCCATTGTCCGGGATCACTCGGTGATAGAGCAGGGATGCATCATAGGTGCCAACGCCGAGGTCACCCGGAGTGTCTTCCAGCCCGGAAGCTCGATGCACTCAGGCTTCGTCGGAGATTCGATAGTGGGCCGTGACGCATCCATCGGTGCGGGTACGGTGGTCGCGAACAGGGGTTTCAAGAGGGATGGTGAACGCCCGGAAATAGACGTCCTGCCGCTTGAAAAGGAAGAAGAAGTTGGTACCGGCCGCACCAGGCTCGGAGCGGTTATCGGCGACGATGTCCAGATCGGGATTAACTGCTCGCTGATGCCGGGAGTCCAGATCGGGAGCGACGCGAGGATCGGACCCGGAACCGTGGTGATGGAAAACGTTGACCGGGGAGAGACGGTCTACGCTGAACAGGATACAAGGAGGGAGGGATAATGCTGAAGATAGGGATAGATTTCGACCGCGTGCTTTTCGATACCGATTCCTTCAACGAATACCTGAAGCAGAACGTTGAAGGGCTCCACCATGTCGACACCCCGCCAGAGGACGAGAACGGTAACTACGACCCTGAGGTGCACGCCGAGATGTGTGGTATAGATGTAGAGGATATCTACGCGGCTGTGGAGGGACTGTCACAGTTCCTTTTCGACGATGTTGGGGAGCTTGAGAGACTGGAGGGCGAGAAGGTCATAGTCAGCCGGGGGAGGAAGGAGTTCCAGAGGAAGAAGATAGAGAACTCGGGAGCGGATGAACTGGTGGACGACGTTATCGTAGTCGAGGAAGGTTCGAAGGATGTGGCGGGTATAGAGTTCCTGATAGATGACTCTCCTGAAGAGATAGACAGGGCCATGATTCCCGGCTTCGTTTTCAGCAGGGAAGATTACGGTCTAAAGGAAGTTGTGGAGAGGGTGAACCGGCTGGATGGATGAGGAAGCG
>CAZAII010000085.1:0-3139 GCA_964485165.1 uncultured archaeon
AGAGAGACCAGCGTAGAGGGGTACGACAATCCTGTACACACCTTTGCGATGGATTACTACAAGCCCGGTTCGCAGGGAGAGGATGAATTCTCCAGGAAGGAGGTCTGGTTCTACTTCTGTGGTGATGACGAGTTAAGTGCTGAGTTCGAGGACGGTCTTGTGAACCTCCTCAGAGAACTATTCGTGAGAAACTCTGTTGACTGGGATTTCGTCACTCTTGCACCCTCCAACGAGAAGGATGGCCTGAACGAGAACATGTACGGGTTGTGTGTCGGAGCGACGAACAGGATAGGTATAGAGTACAGACAGGTTCTCAGGAGAACAAGGACGGTGGAAGACGACTCGGAGATGGGTACCAGCAGACAGAAGCTGATCAATCTAGCCGATTCTATGGAGGTCACTGAAGACGTTGAAGGAAAGGACGTAATCATAGTGAATAATGTATCGGTTTCCGGCTTTGAGCTAGCCCACTGTACGGATCTGCTTCTCGAAGCGGGAGCGGAAAGGGTCTGTAGCGTATGTCTGGGTGTTACAAACTCAGAAAGGATCGTTAAGAGGTTGAAGGATGGTGTGACCGCCAGTCAAGCCATAAGGGGTTCAGGAGTTGAAGGTGATGAATGGTGACTAAGAAGGATGATAACAGGGATTTCTTTCTGAAGGAAAAGCCTGTGGATGCCCTGGTCCTGATCCATGAAATAGATGGTGAAACATTCTGCGGAGAGGTATCGGATATAATAGATTCGACGTATGCCCACACGGTCAAGATAGTCTCCAAGATGGATGATCTCGGTCTTTTGGATATCCGGAAAGACGGGCGGAAAAAGATGTTGAGCCTGAGTAAAAAAGGAGAGGGCCAGGCAATCGCCCTGATCCGTCTGCTGGAGTTATACGAGAGAGAATCGAAGGGCGGAAAAGAGAGGTCGGAAGAAAATACCAGGACGAAGCTGGGTGAAAAAAGCATTTTCTCATAACCTGTAGTCGAAACCATACGACGCAGTGTAAAAGTACTTTTCTACTCCAGGCATCATTATAGTAATATGAAACATCTTGATGCCAATTACAGGGATTTCGACGCAGAAATCGAGGCGACGGCGGCGAGGACTGTCCCTGACCTTCGCCTCCATGAAATCCAGTCGTTAGCCCTATTCAACAATCTCTGACAACAAAAGCATGGGTCCTTACGTCGAATATCACTGGAGGCTATACGCAGGGAATAGCAACTTTGACACCAAATAGCAAACTATGAGGAGGTGAATAACTTGAGCGTAGGAAGAGTACTGTCTGATCTTGTCGAGAACCTGGTAGCAGGAGTGGTGATGCTGGTATTCGCAATCCTGTCGTTCTTCGTGACAGTCTTCGTGGTAAGCACGGGAGCGGGACTGGCAGGCTACCAGCCGGACGGCAATTTCGCAGTGCTTTCAGCCACTATACTGGTGGCTGCAACGATTGTGGCAGGGCTGATGAAGTAAAGTTCCTGCTTTAACCCCTATTTTTTCCCTCTAAAGGATTATGAGGCTAATACCTGATGAAGCAGATAGCAGAACAGTCTGGCTACTTTTGCTTCTGGCCTTATTCTTCATAATAAGTTTAAAGGTCCTTTCCTCCATTTTCTGGATCTTATTCCTTGCCGCAATTCCTGGTACTCATAGCATCTATTTTTCCCGTGTTCCTGGTGAGCGCTGGGCTAAATTTCATTTTCGGTTTCCGGGCAGCCTTCTACCTATTATCTCGACGGTGTAGCTCTCCGTTAAATCGATCTCTTTCTGTTCCCCGGTGTCCAGGTTGACGTCGATTGCGTCAAGTTCCTCGCTGTAGGCCGGGAATTTCCCCTGCAGAATCAGGAACTCGTAGGGAGTCAGTTTTCTTCTCCGGTGGGTTGCCTCGGAAAAATCTTCAACTGAGCCAGGAGTACTGGAATGGGAGGAGAGATATTCATCAACTTCCGCAAGCGGATCATTTGGGTCTAAATCGTGCTTGAAAGAGGCTCTTTCAAAAGGCGCAGGCCTTGTTACAACCATCATGGCGTCCCCACCATCTATGACCATATCGCTGATGGCCTCCCGGTAGTAGTCGGTGTCTTCGGAAATATCAAGGTCTTCATCCACTACTGGACCATACACGAGTCTTAACAGCCAGTCCATCGCGACATCTACAATTTAGAGGTAAAGATATATCAACAGGGTTGGAGCCACCATGATTTCCCTATCCTGTTTCCGGGGGCCTGACAGGCGAGTCACGGAAGTAATCCACAAACCTTGCGACCGCGTAGGCGGTGAAAGGAACGACGGCGAATACCATCAGGTAGACGTTGTCGCAGACTACTGAGGCCGGCGCGTTAGGTGTGCCGCACCGGGTCACTGCCTCCGCCAGGAAGACCTCGAGGAAGACGAGCGAGACTATGAGTTCAGTGTAGAACCACCTGTTGGAGTTGAACCTCTGCTTCAGGTTCATGCCTTTTTCTTGGGTGGAGAGAGGCTTAAAATTAAGCGGTAGCGAGGTTACGTTTAAAGCTCCGGTTAATCAAATCTGGGTTATGCTAGACGATCCTCTCCTGGTCGCGGTGGTGGCTGGTGCTTCAGTCATCATGGCTGTCTCGGCCTACTATATTTACACCCTCTGGCAGGAGCTCAGGGAGGTGCACTTCGGCGAATGAGTTTCATCGAAGCAGTCACGGACCCGTACGTACTGATCCGGTTCATCCATCTGGCCGGTGCGATAATCGCGGTCGGCGCCGTGACGGTCACCGATTCGCTTCTACTCCTGCTCCACTTCAAGAAGAGCTTCGCTCCTGTCTTCGCCAAGCTGTCCTCCGAGCTGTCGCTGCTGGTCTGGAAAGGCCTGTTCCTCCTCAGCGGGTCAGGCATCTACCTCGTTCTCAGCGACCCGGGCATCGTTCACAGCGGTGTCTTCCAGCTCAAGATGGGGCTTGTCGCGGTAATCTTCTTGAACGGCATAATACTGAACGAGCGTGTGACGCCCCGGTTCCGGAAGGTCTCTAAGAACTGGGAGGACGAGGAGGTCCGTGACAGGTTCGAGAGGAACGCCGGTATCTTCGCCCTGATATCGCTCCTCGGATGGTGGTCCATCATATTCCTCGTCTACCTGAAACAGTACATCTAGATGTTGGAAAGGTTGCGAA
>CAZAII010000086.1:0-3129 GCA_964485165.1 uncultured archaeon
AAATCTACCGCCGATAGACCAGAAAAGCAGAAAGCTAATAATCGTAGAAAAATCGACTTACAGAGCCCAACTCCGTGAAAGCACTTATAAGAATTCCTATTGTAACACTTATACGGTGGTAACAAATGAACTCTATGCCCGGAATCCTGGAAGGTGAGACTAGAGAGCCCGGAAACATTCCCAATCCCGATGATATCGGACTGGAAGAGCTCAACACCGATATAGTCCGGAACGCGGGTATAGCTGAGAGGGCCGACTGGGGGCTTGAAAGAAGTTTTGGCAGCCACGAGAACGCCGTAAAGCCTGAGGAAGTCAGGGACCGGGGGATGGAGATCGCAAGAAGCATGGAGGACGACCCGGGAGCTATAGAGAGGAGACAGCAGGTCTTCCGTTACTTCATGGATAACGACGAAGCCAGAGATTTCCTCCTGGAAGACGGCATGCCCGCGGAGGATGTCCTGGCCAAGAAAAGGCGTGGAGAGGACTGGGAGAGCCTCTATGACAGGAGAGTTAACTCTGTAGATAAATACATCTCGTTCTTCGAAGACCTTGGCGGACACCTTCAGAATCCCGATGCACCGGAAGCTATCGAGGACTATGCCGCAGAAATCGAGGAGTTCATGTCTTCAGGGGAGTTCCAGCAGTTCGAGGAGATACTTGAAGATGTCGACGGACCGACTGAGACCACGGTCGAAATCAGCCTGCCGATGGAGAGGGAGAAAACTTACGATGACGACTGGTTCACCAGCGGAAGCGCGAGAATCAGGTCTGAACTCAGGTCCGGCAGGGAGGTAACCGCGCGCGACGGCAGGAGCTGGAGCGACAACTGGAGAGACTTCCCCTACAGGAGCCTGGTAGAGGACCTTATATCACAGGTCCAGGAAGAGACGGGCGTACGTGCCAGGATATGGCATTCACCTATAGACGTGGAACTTCACATAGACGAGGAGGAAGAGACGGTCGAGGCAAAGGCATCCGTAGAGAGGAGAAGCCTGAAGAAGTGGGCCTCAGACCTAGTGGGTGAGGCGGAAACGGAAATCATAGAGACTGAGCTTGGCCTCGGCTACGAGGATCTCGATGAATACAGGCTCCAGAGAGCGATCAAGGAGGCGAAGGCAAATGCCCTGAGCAAGGAGATAGAGATAAAATACACAGGAACCCTCAGGGAGCCGGGAGCACTAGACCGAGTAAGAGGTTCGGTAGCCGAACTCAAGTATATCGCCGCAGCGGCAGAGTACATGAACCAGCTGGAGGAAGAAGGCGCACCGCTCACGATGCCGGAGACATCGGAGGAAGGATTGACCGCTATAAGGGGAATCCTGGAGCCTAACACGGTAGCCTCTAGGGGCTGGGAGGAGGTGGTCGGCAACGACGTGAACTCCAGCCAGGAGGAGACGCTATACCTGATCACAGGTCCGAACGACGGCGGGAAGACCACCTACATGAACGCAGTCGGCCTCAGCCAAGCCATGTACCAGACAGGGATGCCGGTCCTCGCCGACGACGCGGAGATGACACCGAGAGACGCGGTCCTGACGCATTTCATCCAGAAGGACGACATAGAGAGAAACCAGTCCCGGTACGTCAACGAACTATCCCGCATAGAAGAAGTATTCAAACAGGCCACGCCGGACAGCTTGGTGCTGATCGATGAACCCTTCTCCGGGACCGCACCAGAAGAAGGAGCTTTCCAGCTGGACGGAGTCCTTCGTGCGCTGGAAGATCTGGGTTCTACAACTTACGCATCCACACACTACCACAGCGTCCCAGTGCCCGAACTCGACCAAGAACTCGACAGCTACAGGAAGGGTTCAGAGACGCTTCCCGAACTGATTGAAGGACGGCCGCACAGCCAGAACCTGCATGCCGCGACAACAGAAAACATGCCGGGTCAGGAACCGGAACCAACCTACAGAATAATCCCCGGCTACTCAACCGTAAGCGAGGGAAGAGCAGTTGCAGAGGAACTAGGAGCAGACCCCGAAAGCCTGAGAGCGATGCTGGGAGAAAGAGACGACATCGACTTCCCGGCCGCATAAACCTCTTTTTCCGTGACGCCAGAAATTAAGATCGAAGTGCGGCGTCCGGGATTTGAACCCGGGTTACACGCATGGCAAGCGTGTGTCTTAGCCACCCGAAGATCGCAGATCTTCTTAAATGCTTAAACTCTCCGAGTTTTAGCCACTGGACCAACGCCGCGTTTGCTAAGTATTCTGAGATTGATTCACAGTTAAAAACCAATTGGTGGCTGCCCGGGAACTTCAGGGGCACTGAGGGTTTTTTGAATATTTGACCTGAACTGTTGTTTCATGGGGGAGACGAGAGATCTTGTGGTGGTCGGCGGTGCTTCTGCGGCGATGACTGCGGCGATTTACGCTGTGCGTGCCGGGATAGATGTGCTCGTTGCCGCGGACGAATACGGCGGACAGATAAACAATACCGATGTCGTCGAGAACTACCTCGGCTTCAAGTCCATCTCCGGCCCCGACCTCGCGGAGAAGTACCTGGAACACATGAGGGACTACGAGGTCGACGAGGAAGTCGGCTCGCCAGTGACCGATATCAGGAAGGATGGCGACGTGTTCGAGGTGGAGACCGCAGAAGGAGACGTTTTCGAGTCCTACGCGGTCATCATCGCTACCGGCGGTTCTCGAAGAACGCTCGACGTCCCGGGCGAAGAAGAGTTCAAGAACCGGGGGGTCAACTACTGCGCTGTTTGTGACGGGCCTCTCTACCAGGGGGAGGACGTCGCCGTGGTGGGCGGCGGCTACGCCGGTACTGAGGCGGCTGTCTACCTTTCCGATATCGCGGAGAAGGTGTACGTCGTCAACCTCGCAGGACAGATGTCGGGCGAGGAGATAACCATCGAAAAGGTACGGAGCACGGACAACGTAGAGGTAATAAATGATGCTGTCACGGAAGAGATCTTCGGCGAGGAGATGGTGGAAGGTCTGAAGTACAGGAAGGACAACAAGGTGCACGAACTCAAGGTCACAGGCGTCTTCGTCGAGATAGGAACGGTTCCCAACTCTGATGTATCAGAGCTAGTAGAGAAGGACGATGAGGGCTATATCAAGGTCAACAATCAGATGGAGACCGGTGTCGCCGGGCTCTACGCCGCGGGAGACG
>CAZAII010000087.1:0-3125 GCA_964485165.1 uncultured archaeon
AAATCCTGCTCGTCTTGATCTTTGCTAGTGACACCGACTATCCAGATCTCTTCCGTGTCGAATATATCCTGCGCTAGGAGTTCGCGGACTACCACGTCGTGGCTGACGTGGTCGCCTACTTTTTCCTTGAGATCGAGATGGGCGTCGAGCCACACCAAGATAAGGTCCGGGTACTCCTTTTTCAGCGCCTTTATCACCGGAAAGGAAATCGAATGGTCGCCGCCGAGGGAGAGCAGAGGCTTCCCGTAACCCACGAGTTCTTCCGTGTTCCGCTCTATCCTTCCTTGAGTCTCCTCCAGGTCGAACTCGTCCGGGAACACCTCGTCCACCATAACTGGACGCGAGAACTCGAACCTGTCGAGCAGGACGTCTGGTGCGTCCAGCGTGCCTTTCCGCGGGTTCCTGTGTATGCCCATGTCGCAGGGAAGCTTCTGGACTATCATTTCGGCGTCCTCTGGAGAATTTACCTTCATTCACGAGCCCGCTGGGATTTGAACCCAGGACCTACCGGTATCTCACGAACCCCTCGTCTATCTTAAAGCCATGCCGCATGGCTTATGCATGATCGAACTCTGCAAGGAGTTCGTAGAAGCCGGTTGCTCTGTCCGGGCTGAGCTACGGGCCCTTCTGTGGAAGCCTCTGGCTGGCTTTCACGGAGAAATTCGATTTAGAAGTCTTAAATAAGCTGAGGAATCAGATAAGCAGGCCCATATGGAGCGCTATCTCTATGACCGCTACACCAGTGCATATGCCGACGATGGTCTTCGGGTCTATATCCAGTCCGGTGTCGGAGTCGAAGTACTGTACCAGTCCTCCCTGTGAGGAAGGCATCTGGACTTGGTTGTCTTTTGCCATGTTGGGGATGTAGCGCGGAAGATTCAAAAATAGAAGGGTTCGGAGACGGGAGTAAGCCCGATTCTGTTGTCGAAGATCAGGGATCTTCTCGGACGCCTTTCCTTACGGAAACGACGTGGACCACATTTAACTCCGGCAGATCCAGTGGTTCTGCCTTAAGCAGATCTTTGATCTGCGCTGCGCCTTCGAGGCTTGCACCCGGTGCTGGACCCGTTTCACCGTTTCCCGGACCAGTGTCTGCCCTTCACGGTGCCGGCTTTGACACCGTGTACCGTGATATGACCGTCATCCTTGGATCCGGGCCGTGTCGTTTCTGCTGCCCTCTGGAGCTCCTACGCCGCCTATTAACCGACTTATGGAGTCCTCCATGGACCTCCCGGTCCACAGGCTTTCCACCTGCCACCTTTTGCGAATGGGTGTCGGGACTTTCCTCACTCAACACGCCTCTGGCCTGTTGATCGGCACCTGTAAGGTGCGAAACGAGGCATGTCAGCGGGGGTGGTCTCTCCGTCTCCATTGCACGTATGGTATCGCAATCTTTTTGAACCTTCTATAAACACTTGTGAGTTGAAATATGGAGGCAACGGTGGTAATACCGGCTTACAACGAGGAAGGAGTCCTGGAAAGGCTTCTCGACTCTCTGGAAGGTCAGGATGCAGAGGTCATAGTGGTGGCGGGAGGTTCTGACGGAACTGTAGCTATCGCTGAAGCCCATGAAGCCGTGGATATGACCATAGAGGAGAATAACTCCTCAGGACCGGCTAAATCCCGGAATGAGGGAGCGGAAGAGGCGGAAGGTGATATACTTGTGTTCACGGATGCAGATGTGGTGGTGCCGGATGACTGGGTCGAGAACCATGTATCAAACTACGAGGACGAGAGGGTGGTCGGGGTTGGAGGTCCTGCCCGGCCGATAGGGGACCGTCTCAAGCACAGGCTGTTTTTCAGCCTCGTAAAGGATTACTGGTACCGCTTCTCCTACAGGATTGGCTTTATACAGCAGCCCGGGTTTAATTCAAGCTTCAGGAAAGAGGACTTTCTGGAAGAGGGAGGTTTCAATGAGGAGATGGCTTACATGGAGGATACAGAACTTTCTCTAAGGATTAGAGATCATGGAAAGGTCGTTTTCGACCCCAGTACGGAGGTCCGGGTCTCCAGCCGGCGTGAAAGACAGGAGGGATACCTAAAGCTCGTTTTCAGGTATGGGAGAGCCTATACCCGGTACTACCTGCTGGATAAGGAGCTTGAAGAGGGATATTTCAAGGAGGTCAAGTAGTTTCCACCTGATATTAATTAATCAGGTGTTAACAGATCCCTATGATAGCTGTAACCGGGGGTGCTGGTTTCATAGGTTCTCACCTAGCTGAGCGATTGGTGGAAGATAACCTGGTTGTCGTGGTCGACAATTTCTCCTCTGGAAAGAGGCGGAACCTGCCCGGACCTGCAAGGATAGAGAAAAGGGATGTAACGGATCCCGGTCTTGGAGATGTTTTCGAGGAAGTTGAAACCGTTTTCCACTTCGCCGCCAATCCAAAGGTAAACACCTTCCCGGATGACCGCGACAAGGATTTTCACGAGAACTTGGAAGGCACGAAGAACGTTCTGGACGCCTGTGTTGAAGCAGGAGTGAAGGAACTGGTCTTCGCGTCTTCCTCTGTAGTCTACGGAGAGGAGGCGGATATCCCCACGCCGGAGGAACACCCGCTCGACCCGATATCGATGTACGGCGCCACTAAGGCTGGCGCCGAGCACATGTGCCAGGTCTACTCCCGGATATTTGGTATAGACCTGACTGTTCTCCGGCTCGCCAACATCATAGGAGGAAGGAACCGGAAAGGCGTGATATACGACTTCGTCCAGAAGCTGGAGCGGAACCCGGAAGAGCTTGAGATACTGGGGAACGGGGAGCAGAGGAAGTCCTATCTCCACGTGGAGGACACCGTGGACGCCGTCATCACGGCCTGGAGATCAGGTGGCGCCTTTTACAACATCGGCAGCAGGGACGCCGCTTCCGTTGACCAGATAGCTGACATAGTATCGGAAGAGATGGGTCTCGACCCCGACTACAGCTATACCGGCGGCGAAAAGGGCTGGGAGGGCGACATCCCGACCATGCTGCTAGACATCTCAAAGCTAGAGAGCGAGGGCTGGAAGCCGGAGATGAACTCGGAGGAGTCTGTGGGAAAGACTGTGAGAGAACTCCTGGAAGCTATGTGATAGGGAGTTGCAGGTCCAAACCGTTTAACCGTTTGCTCTGCTTGAATCGTTGA
>CAZAII010000088.1:0-3123 GCA_964485165.1 uncultured archaeon
CTCCATCGGCAAGGACAACACCATATTCCACACCGTTATATGGCCCTCGATGCTGATGGGTGCGAGCACGGCAGATGAGCGGTACACGCTTCCGAGCTACGAGTTCATACAGCAGTACCTGCTGGCCGAGGACACCAAGTTCTCGAAGTCGAGAGGGAAAGGACTTTCCACGGAAGACGCGCTGGAGATGTACCCTCCTGACTACTGGCGGTTCTACCTGGCTTCAAAGATACCAAGAGACCACGACACCACGTTCTCCTGGAATGATTTCGAGGCGGAGATAAACAACGTCCTCAACGACACCGTCGGCAACTTCGTGAACCGCACCCTCGCACTCGTCGAGAAGTGGTTTGAAAACGAGATGCCGGTCGCGGACCTCAAGTACAGGGACGAGAAAAAGATAGAGGAAGCGGAAGACATAGTAGAAGACTACAGGCAGGCGTTCGAGGCCCATGAACTGACCCAGGCGCTTGACCACGCACTCGAACTCGCGAGGCTGGGCGACCAGTACCTCAGCGAAGAAGAGCCCTGGAACAACGAGGAGAGGAGAGCCGAGGTCCTGCACGTGTCGGTACAGCTTGTGAGAGGGCTTGGAGTGCTGCTCTACCCCTTCACTCCCAACGCAAGCGGAAAGATTGCCGAGATGCTTGACACCGAGTTCCACGCCGAGGAAGGATACGACGAGTTCGTCGACCCTCTGCTTGGCGGCATCGAAGCGGGCCACCAGCTGGGAGAACGCGAGGTACTCTTCGAGAAGATAGATGTGAAGGAACGAGCGGAAAGCGAGTATGAGAAGCACCACTTCAACACGGACACGGTGAGCTTTGACGACTTCCAGGAGATGGACATCCGCGTAGGAAAAGTGATCGAGGTCGAGGACCATCCCAACGCGGATAGGCTGTACCGGGTTCAGCTCAGCGTGGGAGACACGAGTTTGCAGACCTGCGCAGGACTGAAAGAGCATTACTCGAAGGAGGAGCTTGAGGGAAGGAAGGTGGTAGTGCTTGCGAACCTCGAACCCACTGAGCTACGCGGTGAGAAGAGCGAGTGCATGATGCTCGCCGCGGAAGATGACGAAGGCAACGTCTCGCTCCTAGAGACGGATAAAGAGATGAATATAGGCAGCAACATAAAGTAGAACTAGTGTTCTATATCTTCCAGGCCAGAGTTCTCAAGCCTTTTACGGGCATTTTCAGGCTCCCTCTCTAACAGGAAACTGAGGGTTATCCAGTCGTCCTCAATAGGGCCTTCCTCGGGCGTCCATCCACCGTAGTCAGATACTAGCGACATGACCAGACTGTAAGAGGTAAAATCCCGGTCTTGTTTTTCAAGCGAGTCATGAACTTTCCCTATATCATCTAGGGGCCCACCAACGTATTCCACCATGTCGACCTTCCGGAGCATTTCGCGGGCGTCCATGCTTTCCAAGCCTTCAACATCCATGATATAGGCGCTATCGTACCAGGCCTCCACCTCCTCATCACGTTCAAGCAGTTCAGCATTGGTATAGAACTGCGCCGGGTCTTCTATCCGGGACATGTTATCAACCCGCGCCACCGTTCCAGGATATCTGACACCTACATCCATGATTCTATCAACTACATCACCAAGAAGTCTACCGCGGGGATTCACTGCTAGCAAAAGCCTGCGGTCGCCACCAACATGACGGTACTCGGGTTTCTGGGAAACGCTCATGGTATCTAGCTCCTTCTATTCCAAGTATTCATGCCTTTCCTCCGCGGGGGAGTAATCCTCAAGCGCATCGAGGTCCTCATCTATACTCCGGCCGGTGAGTTCCCTGTAGGCGTTCCTGAAGTCCTCGACGGTTTGAACACCGAACGGGTCTTCAGCCGCAACGTCGAACGTAACTTCGACCTCCCCACCCGTGCGGGTCCTTGTAAGCCCGTAGACCATGCCCTCTTCATCGTACATCGCCAGCCTGGAACCAGCATCTCTGTCACTTCCGGGCACCCATTCGCTGTCAACGACCAGGGTCTCGTCTCCCCATTCCCAGACCTCGATCCTTCCCTTTTTATCAGCGTTCTCGTATACTCTTTGACCTGCTGACTCGGTGGTCTCCCCTGATAACTGGATTCCCTCCACGCCTTCGATAAGGGATTCTTCCCCAGCCAGGTCGTCAGCCTCTGCCAGTCTTTCAATCCTGTCCATTCCATTTTCACCCAGTGCGGATACGCATCTCGGCCTTCTCCGGCCTTCCGCGCCCCACTTCTTCACGAAGTTCGGCAAGCTTTTTATCCGCCACATCCTCGTAGGCCTTGACAACCATTTTCATACTTACTATTCAGTAGTAACAACTTAAATATTCTTCGGTTCAGACGAGCATAATTTGCTGTAAAAGGGATTAAAGCGGGTCTGGAGCCCAGATTTCGATCATTTTTATAAACTCAGAAGAGATGTTTCCATTATGGATTCCCGGCAGACCAAGTATGTAGCAGGATTGCTTCTGGGTCTTCTTCTACTTTCAATCGCCGGGAATGGCATCCAGTGGCAGGAAAAAAAGGAATTGAACTCCGAAATCAGGTCCCTAGAAAAGAACATCTCCTTACTAACAACACGGCTAGGAGCGCTAAAGCAGGAAAAAACAGAACTCAAGCAGGAAAAAACAGAACTCAAGCAGGAAAAAACAGAACTCAACCAGTCGCTATCACTCTTATCGGCAAAATCGACGACCTATCTCCAGGAAACCGATAAATCGTGTTCTCCAGCCTCCAAGGACCATATGGCGATTGTAAACTGCTTCGAAGAACTGGTAAAAAAACAGGCAGAAGGTCCAGAAATCGGGTTCCGACTATTTAACAGTGAAGACAATGTGCTGGTCCTGCGAAATGAAGGAAGCAGTACACTGGACGGATCCGAGTTCAGGCTGGTCCAAGCCGGAGAAACAGTTGACCCTAACGGTTGCGTCAAATCCGAAATCAATCCCGAGGGACTTTGCGTGCTGGACTTCGACCAAGACTGGCTTTCATGCCAGGTAGGCTCCAGACTGGTCGCAACTTACGAAGGAAAAGACGTATACAGCCGCACCTGCCTGTCCTGAAGTGTGGAAAAACAGCTTCGAGCCGCTTGAAGATGGGCTTCCGGAACCGTAGCGGCCGTTCCATT
>CAZAII010000089.1:0-3094 GCA_964485165.1 uncultured archaeon
CCAACCCCCTTGTTTCAAGTGGAGATTCTGTGAACATTCTATCTAAGGTGACTGTTTTTCGTCGGGGACTGTGGCAACATGTTATCTTAAAAGTTGGAGGTATGAACCTATTACAGGATGTCGGAAGATAGTGATTTCCACGGGCAAGCGACCGAGTCACAGAAGGCCGTGGCCAACCTTGTCGTCGGACTTATCCTAGCAGTTGGGCAGGTAGTCTACAGCATCTTCCATCTCATCTTCAACATCCTGGTCTCGATCTCCAGGTTCTAGCGTTTCAGCTTTGACACTTCTCTCTGGAGCAAGTCGAATTTCGAAGACGCCCAGCTTTCGTTCAATCCAGAACCCGTGGTTGAAGTATCGCCGTTTTCTATAGTTCTCCTGAAACGACCATCCGGGTTCGACACTTCCTCAACTTTCTTCTCCGCGTTACTGTAAGAGGTCACGGTGTAGCTGCTGGTCTCCAGCCTTGCCCTGGTGGCGGAGTAGTTCTGGTTGTAGAGCAACTTGCCGTTTTCGGTGGCTATCTCGACCTTAACTCCTGAACTGGTCGCCTGTCGCTGGAAGCTTGCCGAAGGAGTCTCGAAGAACTCACTGATCGTTTCCGGACTCAAGACTGTTTCCACAGCCCGGGCCGGTGTGACTTCTACGCTCACTTCCTCGTTCCCGACTTCGACCGTCGAGTTGACGGCATCGGTTCCCATGACTCTCCACCGGACTTCTCCCTCTGATTCGGCCGGGATATCTATCTTCTTGACGTGTGGTTCCAGAAGACCGAGCTGGAGGCCAGGCCCTGTTTCCAGCCTGAACCTCTTTGTGACTGGAGACTTCGACGGGTTTTCAACGATAGCTCTCACCTTTCTCACGTCTCCCTTCACTATATCGGGAGCGAAGACGTGGATTTCAGCAGGCCTGGAACGCGCTAATGTTCTGGAAGCCTGGGCTAGGACCCTTTCATGGTAGAGGTAGGCCTCGACATCGTTCTTTCCGAAGGAGAGGTTGCCGAGAGTTAATTCCTGAGTGCCCTCCTCAAGCGATACTTCCCTCACCTGTTGTTCCTCGCCAACCCGGTAGGCCAGCTCTAGATCTCTTTCCTGACTGGAGTAGACCCGGGCAACGGCTTCTCCGTCTCGCGCCACCAGCTCGACTGTGAGGGGCGCGGAGTACTCGAGTTCAAGCCTCGCCTGCTGCAATATCCTGGTGCGATTGCCTTCCCTCTGCAGCCCCACCTGGACGTAGTCCAGGTCATTACCGGTGAGGTTGACGCGGTGTGTCTTCTCCGGGAAACGGGTAAACCCAGGAGTCAAGTTGTAGAACCCTTCTCCATGACTCAGGAGATTGAGACGCGGTGTTAAAACACCCTCTCTTCTGGCAAAGCTTGAGCTCACCTCTTTCGTTTCGAGCGTTGAGTTGACGGGCAGTACAGAATGGAACTTGTATAACGGTGTTATGGGAGCGAACTCCTGGAGGAGGTAGTCCTCTGTATCGAAGAGGTAGAGGTCACCTTGTTCCGTCTCGATGACTTCCGGTCTGGGGCTGATGTCAACTTTTACACTGCAGGTCCCGCTTTCGCAACTCTTCGAGACGTTCAGCCTTTCTTCCCGGACTGGATCTTTCACCATCTCCGGGTTGCCGTAGAGCATGAGCGAATTCTCCATCTTTTCCCTGACTCCTACCTTGTAGAACGAAGTAGGGTCGTATACCAGGAAGCTGGTCCGGAGGGAGTTTACTCCTTCAAGCAACGAGCCTCCGACTCTCTGCCCGTAACGGTAGAAGTCTGTGCTGACTATCGAGGAGTAGGGAGCGTAATTTATGCCTGAGGAACCGAGGAAGGCGGAGGCGCCGCTTTCGAGGAAACCGGACTTCATATCGCTTTCCCTGCCAGCGGCGTTATCCGAGTTGTCCCAGACGATCGCTCCGTCCACCGCAGGTATCTCTTCAGGAGTGAGGTTGTTCTCGTTGGAGTAGGAATCGGGGACGACCTCGTCCGGAACCGGTTCCGGGTCGTCGGGCAGCACCCACTTCTTTTCATCGCCTACGCCCTGGTAGTAGACCAGGTCGGCTTTGGTCATCGCTGATCTAAGTGCAGTTTCGTTGCGTATGTTCTCGTGGCGGTCCGGGAAGAAACTGAGCACGAGTTCACGGAACTCGCCGAAGGAGATGTTGTCCGGCAGGTCGATATCCCCGATGTCGAAGTCCCACTCCTCCCACTCGAACTCAAGGAACATCTCCAGCGCCTGCTCGGCGTGCTCCAGGCCCCTGACTATAGTGACCGCGTTCTTGATTGCCTTCGCCGAACTTTCCGAAAGGAAGGAACTCAGCCTGTCCTCGGTATCTTCCATCTCCCGGAGGAAGGATGGGACACCCGCCAGGTCGAAGAGGAACTTGGGAGGGTTGGACCGGTACTCCACGAAGTGGGTGACGTTGAAACCCTGAGACTCCAGCAACTCCTCCTTGCTGTTGCCGTCCCACATGCCGCCACCCAGAGTCGCAAGGATGACCGGCCAGCTGCTATGGAGGTACTCCGAGGCTATCGTCGCGTTTCCACCCTTCTCCCTCTGGAGAGAACGGTGGAACATGGCGCTCGCTATCGAGATGTTTCTAGGATACCTGCCGACACCGGCCTCGAGTCTCCGGTCGCCGTCGAGGTTGCCGTAAGATAGATCGGAGAAGTAGTACTTCCCGTCCCCAGAATCGCTGATGAGGCCTCCCTCCACAGGATCTTCGTAAATCTTCCTCGGGGCGTCCAGGAGGGAGACGTACTTGCCTTCGAAGACGGTGTCCCGGTTCTCCCCTATCCTGTCGAAGACGTCTTCGATTTCACCCTCGAGTTCTATAACACCGTTGCCACTATTCCACTCCCGGACATCGACCCCTTCCTCCATCTCGCTCTCCGAGGGATAGCTGTGATCTTGGCTGAAGTCGACGGGCAGTATTTCTTTTCTCGCGGCCATGTAGGCCGCAAGCGTTCCTGACTCCGAGTCGAGATCCGCAACCGCAACGTGGTTCGGCTCGAACTTCTTGATGAAGAGGTCCTGGAGATCTTTCACAGTGTAGTTGGAGAAATCCCTGTCCGCTTTTCCTTCCTCGAAAGTCA
>CAZAII010000090.1:0-889 GCA_964485165.1 uncultured archaeon
GCCGTTCCATGGCTACGATAGGGATACCGCGCCTTTCCTCTCAAAGCTTGCAGAGGAGAATACCTGGTTCAAGTACGCGTACAGCAACGCGCCGTGGACCTTTCCGGCTCATGCCTCCATATTCAGCGGAGAACTTCCGAAAGACCACGGATGCACATCAGAGAACCTGAAGTTTGAAGGCGACTCCTTTGTGGAGGATCTGAGGGATCTAGGATTCAGTACTATAGGCTACTCCAACAATCCTGCTCTATCGGACGAGACAGGGTTTACTAGAGGTTTTGAAGAGTTCCTGCAGGGGCCTGAGATCTACTCGAAGTATGCGGGAGGCCCGGCGCTGGAGGAGATGGTTGAGAAGGACCAGAAGGGAGAGTATTCCGGCGAAGCCGGGAAATACCTTGACTTTGCAAAAAACGTGGCGCTGAACCTGGACATAGAGTCAGCTATCACCGGTATAAAATCCCTCTACCGGAATAAGATGACAGAATGGCCCGGAGACAGCATCATAGACGACAGCGGGACACATGCAACAAACGAAGTTGTCAAAGAAGAGCTCCAAGATCAGGAGAAGCCTTTCTTCCTGTTCATCAACCACATGGAGAAACACAGGCCCTGGATACCGCCGGAAGACTTTGCAGAGGAATTTGTGGAAGGCTACAGAGATAAGAAGGAAGAGCTTCACAGGATGATGCAGGAAGAGATAGACGCGCACGAACCTACAGAAGAACAGACCAAGGCCTTCCGGGGGCTTTACGATGCTGCTACAAGGTACCTTGACAGTAAGATCGAGGAGCTGTACCGTTTTATTGAGGAGAACTTCGAGGACACGGTTTTCATAATTGTAAGCGACCACGGGGAAAATCTTGACGACTACGGGCTCTGGCACCATAAG
>CAZAII010000090.1:899-2957 GCA_964485165.1 uncultured archaeon
AGTACGGAGTCTTTGAGAAGCTCATACGGGTGCCTGTTATTATAGCGGGAGAGGGTGTTGAGGACAGGGAGATAGAGGATAACCTGTCTCTCAGGAGTTTGAGGGACTTCATACTGGGTGAGAAAGAGATAGAGGAGCTGGTAGGAGACGAGGTGTATGCCGAATACTACGGTTTCACAAAGGATCCCGAGAAGGAGGCTGAGGAGAAAGGCGTGGATATAGGGCTTGCATCCAACCAGTCGAAAGCCGTTGTAAAAGGGAAAGAAGGCCTTGTAGACCACACAAACATCGATGACTTTGGTTTCCGGGCTGAAGAAAAACATTTTTCAGAGGAAAGCGTTGACATAGAGCTCTGGAAGGAGCTTTCCGATAGACTTGATGAGAAGTTCGGGCTGGAGACCGAAGGACTTGACATTTAAAAATGGCAACCGAATAAGGGTAGGTAAGATGGAACTCGAAGACAAGAACATCGTATTCATAGTATGCGACACCCTGTCAGCGTTCCACCTACCCTTCCACGGATATGACCGGGATACAGCGCCATTCCTGACAGAGCTGAAGGAAGACAACACCTGGTTTAAATATGCGTACAGCAACGCGCCGTGGACGATACCCGCACATGCATCAATTTTTAGTGGGGAACTCCCAAAGGAACACGGCTGTAACTCTGACACACCTCACTTCGAAGGACCTTCATTTGTGGAAGAGCTGAAGGAGCGCGGATACAGGACTCTTTGTTATTCAAACAACCCTGCGTTCTTCACCGGGGCTGGTTTTGGCAGAGGTTTCGACAGGTTCCTACAAGGTCCGGAGATCTACTCAAGGTATGCAGGAGGGCCGGCGCTCCAGAAGGTTGCCGAGAGGGACAACAACGATGAGTATGCAGGGACACTTGAGAAATATACGGACTTTGCAAAAGAGGCAGCGCTTAATTTCGATCTTCAGTCGATATCTGCAGGGCTAAAGATACTCTACGAGAGCCAGTTCGGGGATCAGGTCGGGGAGAACGTCATAGAAGACAGCGGGACAAATGCGACAAACCAGCTGATAAAGGAACATCTAAAGGAAGAAGATCAGCCGTTCTTCCTCTTCATAAACTACATGGAGAACCACAGACCATGGGTACCACCGGATCGCATAGCGGAAGATTTTGTAGAGGATTACAGGGAGAAGAAGGGGCGGCTACAGGATATAATGGACGATCACGTGGATAAGAGCGATATAACTAAGGAAGAGGTCGAAAATCTCAGGGGGCTGTATGACGCCGCCACAAAGTATCTCGATACTAAACTAGAGGAGATCTATAATCACTTGAACGAGAGATTTGAGGACACCGTGTTTATCATCGTCAGCGACCACGGTGAAAATCTTGGACACTATGGACTCTGGCACCATAAGTACGGGGTCTTTGAGAGACTGGTAAGAGTTCCTGCTATCATAGCAGGAGATGATGTGGAGGGAAGAACTATAGAAAAGAACATGTCTCTCAGGAGGTTGAAGGATCTCATAATGGGAGATAAAGGGATAGACGATCTCGGAGAGGAGAAGGTCTACTCCGAATACTATGGCACCCCAAAGAATATGCCGAGGAAGAGCAAAAATATAGGTGCAAACAGATCCAAATGTGTTGTAAGAGGTAAAGAAGGGCTTATAGAGCATACAAACCTTGAGAACTTCGGATTTGAGGCCTCAAACACCGGTTTCTCAGAGGATAACAGAGATATCGATTCCTGGGAGGAACTTTCAGAGGACCTAGATAGAGTTTTCGGGACTGAAACCGAAGGACTGGATATCTGAAAAGTAGAGTAGATGAAACTTATTTCAAAATCGGGCTCGCTGTGTCTAACATGAAGAACATAATAATCGGTATCGACGGTGGAACCTTCTCGGTTATAGAGCCTCTGATAGAGGAGGGAGAGCTTCCAAATATAGAGGAAGTGATGGAGGAAGGTGTCAAAGGAGAGCTAAGGAGCACCAATCCTCCCGTAACTATTCCTGCATGGCCCACATTTCTTACAGGAAGGAATCCTGGAAAGACAGGCGTATTTACAATGAACC
>CAZAII010000091.1:0-2929 GCA_964485165.1 uncultured archaeon
CTACCTCAGCCTCGTCGAGTTCGATGGCGGTGAGGAAGCGGAAAAGGCGCACCGGCTCGCGAACCAGAAGATGACCGTGTTCGAGGGACTGGACCTTGAAGGTGTCGAACCCGGCGGTTATACCTTCTCCGGTTTCCCGCTCAAGATGGATACTGACGGGAGTCCGGCGAGAGCGGTACTGATCCGGGACTAATCCCCTGAAACCATGTGCTCCCTGACACTTTCGACCACTGTTTCCGCATCGTGCAGGTGGCTCTGCTGGCTGTGAACTGTCTCACCATCGATCCTCACGTTGAAGACACACCTGTCGCAGGAAACCAGCTTGATGTCCTCCAGTCCAAGCTCTAGCTCCTTTAAGAGTCGGTTCTCAACTATCTCCGCCTGATCGAACTCGCCGCAGGCCTCGCAGTACTCTATCTCAATCATGTATAATTCATTCCTAGCAAGGGATTTAACTCTGAGACAACGAGACAGTAACGATGTTACCTCCCGGGAATCCACAGGATAACCGCTCCGTAATCCCGGCTTTAAATTACGCGGGAGCGCAGTTCTCTATATGGCAGGACAGCTGGAACTCGGTATAATCGGGCTCGGCAAGATAGGTGGAAACCTCGCGAAGCAGGCCGTCGAGAAAGACATACACGTAGTCGGCAAGGACCCGGCAGAAAAACCGGAGCTAGAGCAGAAAGGCGTTTTGAAGGTGGACAGCTACGAGGCGTTCACTGACGAGCTTGAATCTCCGCGGGTAATCTACCTCTCGCTCCCCGCCGGAGAGCTTATCGACAACGTTCTCGAAGACCTCGTTCCGCACCTGAGTGAGGGCGACGTCGTGATGGACGGGGGTAACTCGTTCTTCCGGGACTCGCTGAGGCGCCACCAGGAACTGGAGGAAGAAGGCATAAGGTTCATCGACTGCGGAACCTCCGGGGGCTGGAAGGGCGCGAGAAACGGGGCCTGTTTCATGGTCGGGGGCGGAGAAGACGCGGTGGAACTCGCGGCACCTATCCTCGAAAAACTCTCTGTGGACGGAGGCTTCCTTCACGTAGGCGGACCCGGCACCGGTCACTTCGTTAAACTGGTCCACAACGGCATAGAGTTCGGGATGCTGCAGGCGATAGGAGAAGGCGTCGAACTCCTGAAGGACGGTGCAGGAGGAGATTTCGAAATCGATGAGGAAGACCTCGCGGACCTGTTCCACAACTGGTCTAACGGTTCAGTCATCCGTTCCTGGCTAGTGGAGCTGATGGAGGAAGGTCTCAGGAGCCGGGAAAACCCGGACTTCGAGCAGATACCTAACTATATCGAGGACACCGGCGAGGTCAACTGGCTGGTCCAGGAGGCGATGAATTCTGAGACCCCGATACCTGTTATATCCCAGTCGGTGAACGAGCTCTTCAAGTCACGCGGGGAGCAGAGCCAGGCATACCGGGCCATTGCCCTGATGCGGCACGGCTTCGGAGGACACCCGTTCGGAGAGGACGAATACATAGAGGAGGAGCGGGAGAAAAGCAGGATAGAAAAGATATGAATTCCGACCCGCTTGAGCTCTCACAGCAGCTGCTCTCGGCTGCGAGGAAAGGCGAAACTAGGGATGCAAGAAAACAGTTAGCAGAGATGGCTCCCGCGGAGCTATACGGCACGGAAGAGGGAAAGAGAAAGGCCTTCTGGCTCAACACCTATAACGCCTACGTGCAGGTCATGCTGGACGAGATGGAGTGGCTCTACCGGATAAAGCCTGCGTTCTACTACTTCCGGAAAGCTAGGATAGCTGGAAAGAAACTCTCCCTCAACAGGATAGAGCACGGGATGCTGAGGCATTCAAAGCTCTCATTCGGCTTCGGGTACCTTGACAAGCCTCTCGTCCCCGGATACGAGAAGAAGGCGCGTGTGGAGCTGGATCCCCGGATCCATTTCGCGCTCAACTGCGGTGCCAGCAGCTGTCCACCCATACAGTTCTACTCGGAAAACGTGGACGCCGAACTCGACACCGCCACAGAGAGCTATCTATCCCGGGAAGTCAAGGAAGAGGAGGGAATACTGTTGCTTCCAAGGATGTTCCTCTGGTTCCGCGGCGATTTTGGCGGTCGCCCCGGTATAATGGAGTTCCTGGAAGAACATGATGCTATCGAGGCTGGAACAGAACCCAAACTGGAGTACAGGAGCTACGACTGGAGCCTGGAACCCGGCGACTTCAGGAAACCTTAAACAGTTTGGCCATTAAACCCTGCCCAGAAGCAAAATGGAATACGTAGAGGAGGGCGACATCATCGTTGCGCGGCTTGATCCCGGCGACCAAGTCATGGATTCGCTGGCGGAGATACGGGGGGAGGAGAACATCGACAGCGGATTCTTCACCGCGATAGGTGCGGTCGATAGGGTCACACTCGGCCACTACGACGTGGATGAGCAGGACTATCTCGAGAAAGAATTCACCGGCCAGTTCGAAGTCACATCCTTCACCGGGAACATCGGCCCGGACAAGATACACGCCCATATCCAGCTCGGGAAGCGCGACTTCTCCAGCATCGGCGGACACTGCTCAGGAGCAAGAGTCTCCGGCACGTTCGAGATAGTCATATTGAAGGAAGGGACAGAGCTATCCCACACTCTCGACGAGACAACAGGTCTCGACGTTTTCGATATCTAGTCCCACCGGACAAGCGAAGAATCCCGGAAAATGCCGTCAGCGTCAGCTCCGAACCTCTCGTACACTCCAGGGGGAACAGAGATATCCGCCACCCAGACCTCCGCATCGACGTTCTCGAGCCCGGCCTTCGGAAGCGCCAGCGTGACGACGTAGTCAGCCCTAACATGCGCCCCCAGAGGTTCCCCAGTATCCGGGTCGACGCCACTCGGCACATCCACGCTGACCACCTGCGCGCCGGAACTGTTTACGTCTTCGATCATGGAGTCGAAAGGTGATCGGGGT
>CAZAII010000092.1:0-2871 GCA_964485165.1 uncultured archaeon
TTTACTCCTTATTCTCGCTTTCCTCCTCAACCAGCTCCTGGTATTTCGTGTCAGACTCCCTCTTCTGCAGGAAGTGTCGATAGAAGTTGTGGCCGTATACTGCGGCGAGAAAGACGGATGCCGCGGTGGTGAGAAGGAATAACATGTTCACGGTGTCGAACACTTTTCGCGTGGTTAAGACAGCCAGGAAGCCCTTGTAGACTAGAACTACAGCTATGAACTTGAGGAAGCTAAATCTGGAGGAGGCGAGGTGGAACATCCTGTCCCGGTGCCTCCGCCGGGTTTCTGGTGGTCATGGCATGTGGATGGATGCGGCTGGGACGGTTAACACTGTTTTCTCAGGCCTGTTCTCAGGCTGAACGCGAATGAGGTAGCGAGGCCTCCCAGGTAGGCCAGCCAAGCACCCGTCCTGGCCGGTGATTCAAGCAGACGGATGTTGGCGGCGAAGAAACTTGCCGCCAGGGCCGGTTTCGCCGCCCTCAGGGCGTTTCTGATGTTCATCTCCGGTCTCAGAGTTCGAACTCCATCCCTTTTTCCGCGACTTTGAATCCCTTCTCCTCCAGTTCCTCTCTTTCGGTGCTGTCCTGTCGGAGGGCGGGGTTTGTGTGGTTGAGATGTGTGAAGTATATCTCTGTGTTGAAGGACGCCATCTTATCCATCGAGTCCTGTATAGTGGGGTGCGGGACCTCGTCGTACCTGTCTATCTCATCCTCACTCCAGAAAGTACCGTCTATTACGGCGATATCTGCCTCTTTTATCGATTCGATTATCCGGTCGTTCCAGGCGGTGATATCGCTCAGGTAGTACAGGACCTTTTCTTTACCCTCTATCCTGTAAGAAGTTGTGGGATGGCCGACCTGCGGATGTTCGATGCTCTGTACACTGATTTCGCCGCCCTGGAGGTCTGCTTTGTCTCCCTCTTCTAGACCATGAACCTGTATGTTGCCGCGGTCGATCAGGAGCCTGTAGGGATCGTTCTTCATCATGTAATCTTCCACACGGCCGTTGCAGTGGACGGAGACGTGGTCCGCGTCCTTTCCTTCCTCTCCCAGGAACTGGAGCCCGGTTATGTGTCCGAGGTCGGCATGCGCTATGAAGACTCCATCAAGATAGTCTCCCTTTATCTGGGCCCTGATGTCTGGTGTGGCATCTATGAGGTATCTAACGGTGTCTTCGTCGCCGTTCTCCCTCAGAAGCAGGGAACTGACGTACTTCTGTTTTCGAGGATCGGCGCGGGCTTCCTCACATATATCGCAGTCGCAGCCAAGGTGTGGAACTCCGCCGTCCTGTACGTTTCCTAGAACTTCGACTCTCATCTGTCCCCTTCCCTATGAGAGCGGATAAAGCCCAAATATTATAAGTCCAACCGCGACGTTTCCGTGAGTAATAAAAGGGTTACCGCCTCACTCCACCACATGAGCAGTGATCGTTTTTGTCCGCGAGAGCCTGTTTATGGAAGATGTAGCTAAGCGAAGATCTGCTGCTCAAGTTCCTGTATATAACTGTCTGGCTAGTTCTTTTAGAACTGGATGCCGGGATGGCAGAGTAGTTATGCAGCCGCCTGCAGAGCGGCGTACCGGGGTGCAAATCCCCGTCCCGGCTTCTGGAGGTGTCCGTCCTGACTGAGGATGTCGCACAGCTCGTTATCAGGTACGATGATGGCGGCGAGCACCGCTACTTCCTCGCCCGGAGAACCCGGGATGGCTACTGGGAGTGGATAGGCGGCAAGAGAGAGGAAGGAGAGACCATAGAGGAAGCCGCGATGAGGGAGCTGAGAGAGGAGATAAAGCTCGGTTTTAGGGAGAGGGATGTGGAGATTGTCCGCACCGCGGAGCCCTACGTTAGCAGGGACAGCAGCAGCTACGAGCTCCACCCGGTACTGATTGAGATGGATAGAGAAAAAGCCGAGAATGTGGAAAACAGGGACCTCTCCCGCGAACACGACCGGTTTGAATGGATAGAACTCGATGATTTCTCGGGGTTCGACACTCTGGGCCAGAGGAAAGCCCTGGAAAGGCTCGGAATCGTCGACGACAAGCTCTACGAGGTCGCTGTCGCGGTCACGCGGCACAGCAAAACCGGCAAGTACCTGGTAATGAAGCGGAGCGGTGAGGAAAGCTCTTCCGGCCTCTGGAGCTTTCCGGGAGGTCTTGTAGAGGACGAGAGTATCGAAGAGGCCGCGATGCGGGAACTGGAGGAGGAGACCGGGCTCGATGCGGAGATAGTTGACAGCGCTGAGCCGTTCCGCAGAAAGGGAAGCATCGGACCACTGAAGCTCTACTTCTTTCTCGTGGAGACGGATTCGGAGAAGGTGGTGCTCAACCACGAGCACTCGGAGTACCGGTGGGTAGAACTCGAAGAACTTGAAAACCTGGAGACCCATGACAGGACTATGGGTCTGGAAAGGCTGGGGCTGGTATGATGTCTGGAGAAGTTGAAGGGATGGAAGAGGTGAGAGACGTGGCTGCTGCTGTGGTATACAACCCGCGTCTGCACCAGTTCCTGGTGATGCAGAGAAGCTCTGACCGCGATATCTTCCCGGGTTACTGGGAGTTCCCCTCCGGCATGATCGAGGAGGACGAGAAGCCGCGCAGGACCGCCAGAAGAGAGCTAAAGGAGGAGACAGGACTCAGCGGCAGCAGGGTGAAGACTGGAGACGAGCACGTTCAGGAGACCGAGTACGGGAACTTCCGCGTTCACCCGTTCCTGTTCACAGTCGAGTCGGATAGTATCGAAGTCACTCCTGAACATCAGGATTACATGTGGATACGGCTGGAGGAGATGGAAGACCTAAAGTCGGTTCCCGGACTGATGCGGGACCTGAAGGCGGTCGGGGTGGAAAGATGAAAGACGAATTCCCTGTTATCGTGT
>CAZAII010000093.1:0-2746 GCA_964485165.1 uncultured archaeon
GTTGAGGAGCGCTTCGTAGGCCCGGTCAGCCGCCTTCTCCGTTCCCTGATAGCCCACCTCAAGCACGATTCCAGTGGTATGCTCGTTGAGGGCGCCTGCTTCTTCAGGGAAGTAGACGATGTTCTCCACTCCGGCAGACCTGCACATCTCCAGGGTTTCCCTATTCAGGCGGGAAAGCGTCGCGAAAGGACCCGGGTGTGAGCGGGTAGAATGTATGTCGAACACCTTTTTTCCCTCTACCTGTTCCAGTATACTTGCCGCGAGCCTCTCTTCGTGTTTCTCGCTTTCCGGGTTGCCGGGAAAGGAGCGGTTGAGGTCGATGTCGATAAATCTTACTCCTTCAGTAGCGGCCTCCTCGTTGGCTATGATGAACTTCACAGGCTGGCTTACCTCGATACCGCTTTCAAGGAAACGCTCTACCGCTTCCCTGCCACACGGCTCGTCGCCGTGTATCATGGCTGTCACCACGTATTCTGGTTCTCCCTCTCCCGAAGTCTCGACTCTCATGTTGTCTCATCTGCGGGGCGGAAATTGAAATAGCTCACGAGTATTTTTCCAGCGCCTCTACCGCCGGGAGCTTCTCGCCCGACATGTAGCGGACGAAAGCTCCTCCTGCGATGGATATGTGACCGAAATCGGAGATTTCGTGGTCGAACCTTTGGACCAGGGAAGATGTGTGTCCTCCGCCCAGTACAGTGAAACCGTCGGACGCAGCTATAGCCTCTACTACTGCCCTCGTACCATCGGGATGGTCCTCGAAGGCCCCCATAGGCCCCTTCATGACTATCGAGTCCGCGTTCTCTATCTCCCCCACGTATCGTTTCTGCGTCTCCTCACCGATATCCCAGGTCATCTTGCCGGCGGGCACCTCTCCGACTCTGTAGTTGCCAGAGCCCGTTCTCACGTCGCCCGGGAGCACTATCTTTTCTCCATGCTCCTCCAGCAGCTTCTCAAGATCTGTGCTCTCGGAGTCGAAGCCGTGTTCCTGTATCCACTGCTTCTTTGACCCCAGCTGGTTTCCCTCGACAATCAGCGCGAGTTCGCCGGGTATCCCGCCGAGCAGTACTTTATCCGCGTCCTCTATCATCTGTTCCATCATCCCTATTATATCAGAGGGTTTCTCGCCGCCGAGCACGAGCAGCGGTCTTTCAAGCTCGTCCCTTATCTTTCCACAGCTCCTGAGTTCGCGCTCCATAACGGGGCCCGCGCACGACTCCAGCAGGGGGTTGAAGCCGACAATCGAGCCATGGGAACGGTGGGCTGCAGAGAACGCATCGTTAACGAAAAAGTCGAAGTAAGCCGCCATGTTCTGCACGAAGTAGTCGTGTGAATGCCTCTCGGGCCTCATGTTCTGGAGCTCCTCAGAAAGGAAACGGATGTTCTCCAGGAGCACAACATCACCGTTCTCCATCGACGCGACAGCATCACCCAGTTCGGGGCCGAAGAAGCTCTGGACGAACCTCACCTCGGCGTCCATTTGTTCCGACATCAGCTCCGCGTGCCGCTCCAGCGACAGGAAGTCCTTCCTCGCGGGCCGTCCCTGATGAGCCACAACGAGGGTTCTCGCACCGCGCTCGCTGAGTCGCTTGACCGTCTCCATGTACCGCTCGAACCTCACCGTGGTCTTCGGCTCACCGTTCTCAACGGGCAGGTTTAAATCGGTCCTTAACAGTACGTTCCTGCCCTCAATATCCTTTTCCCCGAGAACTCTCATGCTCCTGTAATACGATGTATTACCGCTGTTTTTAATAGTTGCCGCAGCTTCACGGTGACTTAACCCTCACAGTTCTAAAAATACCTCCCAAATATCTCCCTGAGGTACCGGTATGAGCGAGAAGAGTGAATCGGAGAAGCTTGTAGAGCTCGCAAAGAGACGCGGGTTCTTCTTCCCAGCAGGGCAGGTTTACGGGGGTGCAGCGGGTTTCTACACCTTCGGACCCCAGGGCTCTACGCTGAAGCAGAAAATCGAGGACATCTGGAGGGACAGGTTCACCTTCCAGGAGGGCAACAAGGAGATAGACGCGCCGACTGTGATGCCTGAACCGGTGTTCGAGGCGTCGGGACACCTCGACGGATTCGACGACATGATAATAGTATGCGAAGAGTGCGGGGCGTCACACAGGGCAGACCACCTTGTGGAGGACGAAACCGGTATCGAAGACGCGGAGAGCCTTTCCGCCGGCGAGGTCGCGGAGCTGATAACTGAGAAAGGTATAGCATGTCCTTCATGCGGGTCAAAACTCGCCGGACAGGAGGTGGAGGATTTCAACCTGATGTTCTCGACCAGCATCGGTCCAGGAGACTCTATGCCCGGCTACCTAAGGCCGGAGACCGCTCAGGGAATCTTTGTGGAGTTCCCCCAGCTGGAGGAGTACGCCCGTGGTCGACTTCCCTTCGGCGTGACACAGATCGGCCGCGCATACCGCAACGAGATATCCCCCCGGAGATCCATAATAAGGGTGAGGGAGTTCACCCAGGCCGAGCTGGAGCTCTTCATCGATCCCGAGGAGGACGAACCGGAACTGGAAAAGGTGGAAGATGTGGAACTCGAACTCTATCCTGTGACCATGCAGGAAAACGAAGACGGCGACCACGTAGAGATGACTGTCAAAGAGGCGGTCGACCAGGATGTTATCGAAAGCGACTGGGTGGCCTACTACCTCGGAATCGCGAAGAGATGGTTCAAACGGGTCGGCGTTGACATGGACCGTTTCCGCTTCCGGCAGCACCTTTCAGGTGAACGCGC
>CAZAII010000094.1:0-2737 GCA_964485165.1 uncultured archaeon
AACAGGTCATCATAAGCGGCGCGGGACCTGCTACCAACATAGTCCTCGGCGTCCTTTTCTTTTTTGTGCCGGGAAGCATCGGGAGCTATGGCTTCATGATAAACTCCTGGCTGGCGCTGTTCAACATGGCGCCTTTCGCGGGGCTGGACGGCCAGTCAGTCTACAGGCACGATAAAGTGACCTTCTTCCTCATGCTCGGGGTTTCCGTGGTGATGGTCGGGAGCTTCATGATAGGTTTCTGAGATGCCGTAGAACACGTAGAGCCCCATGGAGACCGTCGTCCCGAAGCCTGCGAGCGCGGCGACCGGACCGGAGAGGATGGCGAGGACTGCTGCGACTGTCAAACCGGCGACGTTCAGCGCCAAGAAATATGCCATGAGCCGGTATCCAGCCTTTTCCTTTTCCATGACGTGAGCGTTGGCGCGAACCATAAAAATCCTTCCCGTCCAATCAACCACGTAGAAAGGGCTCGTAGTTCAGCCTGGCAGAACGCCACCTTCGCAACACTGACTGCTCGAACGCATGTGAGAGCTGGCAGTTCGAGAAGCGAGCGATCGCGAGCTTCGACGCGGAACAGGTGGAGGCCACGGGTTCAAATCCCGTCGAGTCCAAACTTCTGAAAGTTTGATCATCATAAGCCATGCGAGGCATGGCTTCCGAACCCTGGATCCCGTCGAGTCCATCGCTTTCGGCGCTGAAGATTATACTTCCCCGGCTGGTTCATCTTTTCAGAGTTTTCCAGGTTATCTTGTCCCAGTAGATACCGACCAGCATTAGTGAGAGGAAGGTCATGGCGACGAAGTAGGAGGATGAGGCGAAGTAGTCGCCCTCTGTCAGGAGCAAACCGACTTCGTCGATCAATATCCCTAGACCTGTGCCGTATAGTATACCGGGGTAAAGGCGGGGCACTTTCGTGTGGAAGAGCAGGAGCCAACCTGAAACTGTCAGCGCCAGGAACCCGAAGAAGAAGTGGTGGATGTGGTAACCGCTGAACCATACCTCGCTCACTGGCAGCCATCCTGCTGAACCAGCTGTCTCCGGCCCGACTATCCCCGACAGGATGACTGCTACCCGGGCTAGGACGAAGGCCAGGAAGAAAGATACAAGGACGGCCATCCTCAGTCTGTCCCCTTCAGAGTACAGGTTGATGTCCTCGAATACTTCCAAGTATACATCCATCAGGAAGTGTATAATCGAACTCGTGACAAGTACAGTGAAACCCGCTATAAGGCTGAATACCCTTTCATCAACCACAAGTGCGTCCATGAAATTTGTGTAGTCTCCGAAGAGAAAGTCGAAAAACCGGGCCGGGAACTGGGGGAGTATAAGGGCGGAAAGCGTCAGGGAGAAGCCCAGGACTATCCCGAATGTCGAGACCCTCCTTAGAGCCTGCGCGTGTGCTCTTTTCAGGCGTATTTTCTCCCTCAGGTAATCACGTGACAGAAGCCGCATACTACCTTGCACGTGGAATCCATAGATTAATGATTTTACCGGTCTATACCCTTCTATGGGCTGTAACCGGAAGGCTATCGAGTAGGCTATCAGGGAGAGCATATCTCATTTACCGGTTTGAAAAGAGGAGCCAGGCGAAGACGAGTATGGCAACGGACCCGACCGCCTGGCTGGTCGGTTTTAAAATCCTTCATGTCCAAGGATTCCATATGACCTACCTGGAGATAGGTGCGGGTTTCGCCCTCGGTTTTTTCGTCGGCATCGGTGCGGCGCTCTTCTACCTCCGATGGCAGATGAAGCGCCAGATAGGTGACATCGAGGAACAGATGGGCGCCATGATGGACATGAGCGAGGAGATGTCAGATATGATGGAGCCGGATGAGATGATGCCCGAGATGGAGTCCGGCGAGGAAGCTGACGGGGAAGAAAAAGAGGAAAAATAGCTTCGGGTAAATCCGCTGGCCAGCTATTATTCTTTTTCCAGCCTGTCTGCCGTCCGCTCCATCTCCCTCGAAATCGACCGGAGCTCGTCGATGAATGCCTGTGTCCTGGCGTTGTACTCTTCCTCTATCTCCAGGTTCCGGAGAGCGACGCGTACGTGTGACTCTTTCACCTTGTGCATCATCTCTGCTTCCTTGAGAGTGCCTTCGATTATCTCGTCGAGCAGTGTGGATAGAACGCAGTTGATTACGTGCGGGACGTCGCCGTCAAGCGACTGTTCCTCGCTCATGTTCTCCCTGAGGAGCCTGGCTATCCTGCCCTCGGAGAGCGCTAGGTCACTGTTTTCGAGCTGTCCGTAGTTGTCGGGTATGAGCTTCTCCAGGTTCATGCTGCTAAAATCAGGTCGAAGTTTAAAATAGGTTATCTGTGGAAGTGTTCCGGGTAGCGGAGCTCGTTGAAGAGGCCGTCTTCCACATCTATCTTGCCCACGTAATGCCGCGTGACATCTCCAGTGGAGAGGTCCTGGATCGGAAGGTAGACTTCCCTCTCCTCGGGGTTGCCGTTCTCCCGGAGTTCTGGTCTGAACCAGACCTCTCCTTCCCCTGTCAGTTCGTCGCCTATCGCATCCCAGTCGAGCCGCCGGAGATTCTCTTCGCCCTTGTCTGGAAGGCCGTAGCTTCCAAAGCGGGCTGAAGCCATATCCCTTTTAAGGGGCTGAAGCTTTAACTGGGTTAGCGAAAACGACCACTGAAACTACTTATAAAAATTCATGACCTCAGGCAAGACTAGGCCCGAATAGTGTAGTCTGGCCAATCATCACGCCCTCTCGAGGCGTAGACCCGGG
>CAZAII010000095.1:0-1341 GCA_964485165.1 uncultured archaeon
CGGAACTGCGGTAACCTGGAGACCAGGAACCTGTTGCCGGGTAGGACCACGATACTGGGTTCTCTCCCGATAGTCAACAGGGAAGCCGGGTGCTGCGACGACCCGCGGTACGAGGACCTGGATGGTCATCACAGGAGGATGATGGAGAGGTCCTCATCGGATTATATCCCGAAACTGAGGGCTTAAACCCTCACTTTTTCTTTAATTTCAGGAAAAGGTGCTCCTTCTCGTAGGGGTCGAGCCTAGTCCTTTCAACTACTTTGAACCCTTTCTCCATCTTCTGCTCGACCTCTGAGAAAAGTTCTTCGGCGTCCCTAGAGGAAGACATCGAGCGGGCCTTGACCGCGAAAAGTCCTGTGCCACCTTCCTTCAGGTACTTGCGGGAGTTACGGATGAATATCTCGGGCTGGTCTCTCTGTGATATATCCTGGAATACGACATCGACCTTGTCTATAAGATCGGAGTAGTCCTCCGGCCGCCGGGCGTTCGAGAGCACGGGAGCGATGTTCTGGCGCTTTTCGGCCAGTTTTACCAGTTCCCTGATGACGGTGTCGGAGTACTCTATGCCTATGACGAAGCCGTCCCTGAGTATGTCGGAGAAGTGCGACACCGTCGTCCCCGAGGCGGCTCCAAGATAGAGGACTTCGAGGTCTTTTTCAAGCCCGAGGTCGATGCCTTTCTTGACGGCGGCCCCGGCTTTCGATCGGTGGGGGTTCCACTCCCGGTACTCCGTGCTGTCCTCCCTGACGAGCTGTTCACCGTACACCGGTTCGCCGGGACAGTCGTTTTCTGTGAATATTTTCTCTCCTTCCCGGAATATCCCTGGCTGTATCTCCTCCATGGGTTTTTGATGCCCGGTCAAAGTTAAATTCCTGGACTTCGTGCGTCTGCGACGGCGATAGTTTAATGGATTTAGGGATTCCAACTTTAGGCATGAAAGACCAGAACGTGGTTGAGGAGGAGTGGGACGTCCTGATAGTTCTTGATGCGTGCAGGTACGACTTCTTCGAGGAGGTATACAGCGATTATTTCGAGGGAGAGCTCGAGAAGAGGAAAAGCCGGGGTTCCTCGACTCTTGAATGGGCGGCGAAGACCTTCACGGGCTGGCATGACCTAACCTACTTCTCCTCCAACCCTTTCATCAACAGCCTGGGCATCCCGCTTGACGAGATGGAGTGGGGATCAAGCTGTGACTACGACTGGAGAGCCGACGAACACATCGACCGGATTTTCGACGTCTGGGAGACCCACTGGGACGACCAGCTCAAGACAGTGCCCCCGCAGAGGGTTAACCAGGCGGTCAGGCAGAACCTTGAAAATGGCGGCGAAAACAGGCTGGTG
>CAZAII010000095.1:1351-2725 GCA_964485165.1 uncultured archaeon
GGAAAAGGGAGGAAGGTGGGAAGGATACGGAAGAGTTTCGAGACCGTGAAGGAAGAGGGCAGTGATAGCTCGAGGCTGACATCGGCTGTGAATGAGACGGTGAAGCCGAAGGCTGAATCACTGGCCCAGAAAAGCGAGCTTATAATGAAGATAGGGATGCTGGTCGAACTCAACCCGACGAGCCTGCTAAAGCTCGGGAAGAACAGCACCAGGGAGACGCTGGAGGAATACTACGAGCGGAACCTCCGGCTGGCTCTCGAAGCAGTAAAGGAGCTGCTACCGGAACTGGAGGGGGATATAGTGATAACCTCTGACCACGGCGAGGCTTTCGGTGAGGAAGGTGTCTGGGAGCACCATGATGATACCCATATTCCGGTTCTCACGGAAGTGCCGTGGTTCCGGCTGGAAGAAGTCAGGTAATCACTCGCTGAGTTCCTGATACTTGTCCTCTATCTCGCCGCGGAGCTCTTCTCCCTTCTCCTTCTCGCCGTAGAAGTCGAGCCTTGCAGCCATCGCCGCCTTGTTGGCGATGAAACGGGCCATCTTGCCCCTTTCTTCTTCCGGCAGGGAGTGCACGAACCTGTGCTGGAAGATGACGCCATGCTTGGGAGGCGTCCCCTCACCGCTCATGTACCGGAAAAGGGCCTTCTCAGCCCCCAGCATCTGGATGGTGGAGGCCGGAGACCTGGCAAGTTCTTCCAGGCTTCCTGACAGCGCGACCAGTTTGGCGGCGAGCAGTGGTTCGAGCAGGAGGGACAGGTGGGGCATGATGTCTTTTGCAGTCGACTCCACGTACTTTTCAAGCCTTTCCCGGTAATCCTGCCGTTCCCTGAGCATCTCTACCGTTTCCTCCAGCATCTGACGGTCTTCGTCGGTCAGGGGCGCCCCGGTAGAGTCCTCGGCTAGTTCTTCAAAAGCCTCCAGCTGGTTCCTGTCTACATCCTGGGAAAGCACCTTCAAAAGCTCCCTGTCGTCTTCTATCTCGTCTACAAGCTCGGGGAAGTGAAGCGCGTAGAAGTCACGGAAACGCTCGAGTTCGGGATCGGAGTTGCGGTCCAGGCTGTCGAGGAGCCTTACCGCCTTTATCATGAAGCGGTCCCTTTCAACTGCCTGGCTCATGGATTCGCGTGTCTTCTCCAGGGCTTTCTCACGTATGTCGTCCTTCATCGTCCTTCCCCGGCACAAGCCCCATTATACGCATCTTTATCCTGACCTCGTCGACACCTCTCTCCAGCTCGGTGGCTATATCCTCGGGGTTCTCACCGTTCCGCTGGATGATGAAACGCTCTTCCCACCTGCTGAAACCGTTCCACTCGTCGAGTTCTTCTATCTCGCGGTGGAGCTCGGAGTCCTTCTTCAGGAACTCCTCCATCT
>CAZAII010000096.1:0-2679 GCA_964485165.1 uncultured archaeon
TCTGGACCGTCGAGTACTGGACGTGTGCGCCCTCCTTCACGAAAACCTCGACACATCCCGCGTGGAGGTTGTGCCGGGAGTAGGTCGGTGCTGAACAGCCCTCGATGTAGTGGACGCGGCTGTCCTCCTCCGCGATTATCAGGGTGTGCTCGAACTGGCCCATGCCCTTCGAGTTCATCCTGAAGTAGGCCTGGACAGGTATCTCCACCTCGACGCCCTCCGGAACGTAGACGAAGGAGCCTCCGGACCATACCGCTCCGTGGAGAGCGGCGAACTTGTTGTCGCTGGAAGGCACGCACCGGGTCATGAAGTATTCCTTTACGAGCTCCTCGTGCTCCTGGACGGCCTGGTCCATGTCCATGAAGACAACGCCTTTCTCCTCCCATTCCTCCTTCATGTTCTGGTAGACGACCTCCGACTCGTACTGCGCGCCCACGCCGCTCAACGCCTCCTGCTCCGCTTCAGGTATCCCCAGCCGGTCGAAGGTTTCCCTGATATCTTCGGGTATCTCGTCCCAGTCGTCGCTCTTGGTATCGTCAGCCCTCAGGTAGGGCGTTATCGAATCGATATCAAGCCCTGAAAGATCGGGGCCCCAGTCGGGCATCGGACGCCTATCGAAGTGCCTGAAAGCCTTCAAGCGCCGCTTCAGCATCCATTCTGGCTCGTCCTTCTGCCTTGAGATCTCTCTCACTACTTCCTCGGATAGACCGCGGTCTGCCCTGAAAACCGCTCTTTCCTCGTTCGCCCGGTCGAACCGCTCGCGGTTTTTAGAAATATCCTCCGACATAGAGAGTTTAGGCGGGCCTAAACTTTAAATTGTGACGCCGTTATCCCCGGATGTCGCTGGAAGAGTAGCTTCCCTTCTCATCGATCCTCACGACCTCTACGGGATGTCCAGTAGCCTTTTCCGCCATCCCCTCGACCTCGTCCTCACCGTGGCCCTGATCATGGCCCAGGGTGATAACGTCTGGGTCGATTTCCTCCACAGTGGAATAGATCTCGCCCTTGCTTCCCAGGACTGCCTCGTCGACCATTTCCAGCGCATCCACCATCTTACGCCGCTCGTCCTCGTCGAAGTATATGTCCTTATCGACGCGGGAATCACGGGCTATCACGACCACCAGCCGCTTGCCCAGCTCTGCGCTCTTCTCCAGGTAGTAGAGATGTCCAGGATGTAATATGTCGAATACGCCCTGGGCCATGACCGTGGTCATATACCTTACAGACCCCTCCAGAATTAAATAAGGATTTAAATGTTATCTAGAAGTAGTAACTTATGCGTAAGTTCAGCTGGGAAGGTGAGGATTTCATCGAGAACCTGGGCAGGATGGAGGAGGAAGTGCTCGGACCTGCCGAGGAAGAGTCAGGGGTAGAATACGCTCTGGGACCTCCCGAGAAGAACGCCCAGCATCCCAAGAGAACTCATCTCTCTGCCATATCGATAGGAGAAGTGGATGCCGATCTATGGGTTGAGGAGTACCCTACCTCGCTGGAACACTGTAGGGCCGAAAGCCCGGCGGATTACGATTCAGAGTTCTACTTCGACGATTTCGGCGACGATTTTGACCCGGAGGACAGATCAACAGACACAATACTGCTGATAATGAACTCGGAAGAAGATGTGGACCAGGGATACTCCTCCTTCGGGGATTCCATGACTGACCGGATAGACGCCGATCTCAGGATGTACTCGGAAGGAGATCCCAGCTTCTACGGCTGGGCCTTCGATGTCACCGGCTGAAGAACTCTCCTATCTCCTTCCACGGCGCCCTGGTCTTCTTGAAGCCCATGCCGGGAGGGAACACCTTCCTGTAGTTGCTCCAGTCGTACCTCTCGTCCATGTAGACGATGACACCCCTATCCTCTGAAGAGCGTATGCACCTTCCCGCGGCCTGCATAGCCCTGCTTACCGCGGGATAGCTGTAGCCGTAGTCCCATCCTTTCCCGAACTTGTAGTCGTAGAAGTTTATAAGGCCCTTGGTCTCGAGGTCCGGTCGCTGGAGGGGGAGACCGACGACAAAAACCGCCTTCAGCACGTCCCCCGGGTAGTCAACACCCTCCCCCAGGCTTCCAGCCGCAACGCCTAAAAGCGCGGCATCGCCCTCCTCACTTCTTGACGCGAAGTCGTCGACCAGCTCCTGTTTCTCCTCCTTGTTCATTCCTCTTTCCTCCACGAAAAGCTTCCTGTCTGTCCTGGATTCAAGCATCTCTTTCACCTTACCCATCATCTCGTAGCTCGGGAAGAAAACTCCGACATTCCCCGGAACCGCCTCGAACGACCGGGAGAGGTACCACGCGTACTTCCTGAACATGGACTCATCCCGCTCCGAGTACTTCGTCGTCACAGTCGGCACCATAAGGATCTCCCGGTTCTCCTCCGGGAAAAAAGAGCTGAACGCACGCGTTGTCGTCCTGTCGGGCTTCAGCCCGAGCAGGTCGACGTACATCTTCTGGGGAGTCAGGGTCCCCGACATCAGCACGCTGGAATGCGCCTCGTTAAGCGGCTCCCGGGTCGACACCTGGGGGTCGAGACAGCTGTAGTTTATCTGTATGTAGCGATTTCCGGAGGAAGAGCGGGTCCTCTTGATGACCCTGAAGAAGCCGTTGTCCTCACCGTTCCAGTCGTCGAGGAACTCCGCTATGCCGCCGCAGTATGAACGCTCACGCTCCTCCCTGACC
>CAZAII010000097.1:0-2668 GCA_964485165.1 uncultured archaeon
CAGTCGAAACTGGAGGAAGTCGCGAACAGCCTCATCTGGAGGATTCCAAGGTTCTGAGAGCCCTGCATGTCGGCAAGGTTTAAATTGGGCTGAGCAAATTAGTATGTATGAGGAAACTGGTAGCCATAGCCCTCCTTCTGGTAACCTTTACGGGTCTTAGCTCCGCATCCTCCCACGTCTCCGCTAACGACCAGACCCTCACCTACGGATGGTACTCGCAGTCCGACGAGCCGAAGGTCTACTGTGATGATTCATCAGGCAGCTGTCCGGAAGACGCCTTAGGCAACTACAACTACTGGCTTCAATACCCGGCAAGTGAGACTGAAACCGCGAGATATCAGCCCAATAGTGGTCTTGACGCTTCAAATTACAATCCCTATGAGGACGAAGGGGTGCCGGGAGACCTGGCCCTCGGCTACGGGACACACCAGCTTGGCAGAATGGTGGTTGAGAACTGCGGCGTGTCAGGTTGCACCACCCTCCTCGATGAGGACCTCTCGGCCGAGATAACGGTCCCGGCCCAGAACATGGAACCGCACCACGCCAAGTTCCTGTTCGCGGAGGTGGATGTGAACGTGAACAAGTTCAGGGACCTGATGCTAACGAACGATTCCAATGGCGAGTTCACATCACGATATCCTGCGCCGATATCTAGGTCGGTTCATAACTTCCGGGACGATGCCGCTATACTGGTACTTGAGACAGACTGGCAGTCGGCGGATGGCCAGGACGACCCGGGTATATTCGTCCCCGAGGAGGGGGTTATAATCGAGCCAGGGGACAACCAACTTCTGAAATCCAGTGACATGAAGGCCAGCGCTAGGCTTGACAGGAACGGAGCCTTTGTAAATGAAGACAACCTTGACTCCGAAGATGTCCGGAAACAGGCCTTCCAAAGCAGTTTTTACATGAATCCTGGAGAGGGCGACGCGGATTCGGCGGGAGGCGCCTACGGCTGCGACACGTTCATCTGGGGATTCGATGAGTGTTCTCCTGTACACAGGATTAACAAGTACAACCTTGAAGGCCCGATAATAAACGGGTACTTCCCGGAGTACTATGTCACGGACTCTAGCGGAACAAGCCCCGGCGCCGATTCGGACCCGAACAACGAAGACGAACAGTTCTTCATCTGCAGAGAAGGCGCAGAAATGGTCTCTGACCAGCTTAATGGCGTCACCACAGGTTTCGTAGTTGACTCGACTGACACGACAACCAACGAGGACCTGATGAAGTGCGAGTGGGACGTAACTATTACAGGGGAGCCATACAACTTCCGCTGGGAGTCGGTAAACGAATGCGAGGACGGTCTCGACAACGACGGCGATGGTAATATAGACGTGTCAGAGGACCCCGCCTGTGACTCGAGTTCGGACAGTGAGGACTGGGAGGCCACGAAAAACCTCATAGTGCCCTTCAAGAAGGACTTCGGCGACTCGCTTGCCTACTATGACTTCTCCGACGACACGATTTACCGTGTGATGTACAGCGGTCTATCCCAGGTCGGGGGTGTGGGAGACATCGACGGGGACTTCGACCAAGACATAGCCTTCACTGAAGGTTCCAGTTCTCCATACAATCTGGAGTACTACGACCTGGGACAGGACACGCTCGACTCCTCGAGCGTCTCTGATACGAACACGGATGTCTACAAGGCGGGGCCCCTGATGGATCTCGACAGCGATTCCGCAGAGGAGGTGCTGGTAGTAATAGATAGCACCGACATGGATTTGGGATACTATGACGACGCTACAGGTACGGTAAAGTTCATCGCGGATGGCAACTTCCAGTCGCTCTACCACCCGGGTGATTTGGACGGGGATACAGAACCGGAAATACCGTACATCGATTCATCTAACAGCCTTAGATACTATGACTTCGAAAGCAACTCGACGACCAACCTGCCGGAGAACAGTCTGAGCGCCGGGGGAGCGGATGATGTAGACGGAGACGGGAACATAGAGATGCCGATTAAAACGACGGGCGGCAACGGCTATATCTGGGAAGCATCCACCGATACTTTTGAATCCCCCTTCGGCTCGACTGATGCCATAGCAGGCATGAAGAATCTGGACACCGACACCGAGAAGGAGGTGATTTTCTCCGGACAGGATTCATCCGGCTCTGGACCGGGCTACCTCCAGGTCTATGATCCCTCCACCGGTACCGCCGTAAACCTGAGCAAGAACATCGGCCACCTGGGTATAGTCGACTTCTCCGACTGGGTGAGTGTCAACTGTGCGACTAAGGACCCCGTTGTAGGAGACTACAAGTATCCTACAGTATGTGGAGCATTCGGATGCGCCTATAACACGGAAAAAGCGGCTTTCTGGAACCAGAGCAGTACAGGGGTATACAGGGATGAGAGAACAGGATGTTACTACAACGATGTTGATGTCAACAGCACCCTGGAGAACTCTCCTCCCTCCACTTTCACCTGCGCCAAGGATGACAGCATAAACAACGTCGCACTTTTCGATTCGGAGAAAAGGGGCTTCTGCAACTCCATATCTGATTGGAAATTCGATGACCACAACAGTAGCTATCAAGAAGCGGTGGAGTACCACGTTCCGAAAGACGCCATCCCCTACGGCAAGAACCAGTTCGTCGAATGGGGAGGATGGGACAACGACGCGTTCCAGACACTCCACGGCTCCTGGAGCCTGAC
>CAZAII010000098.1:0-610 GCA_964485165.1 uncultured archaeon
ACACGAGGAACACTCGGGCGAGGACTTCACCGTCTTCAAGGAATACGGGGAGCCGCGTGTCGAGGAAGAGGTAGAGGTCAGGCCCGATATGGAGCAACTAGGTCCCGAATTCGGCGACAGGGCAGGGAAAGTAGCGGATGCCCTCCGGGAACTCGGCGAAAGAGATCCTGAAGCGCTTCAGGGAAACGGGACTGTCGATATAGAGGTCGGCAGCGATGAACTGGAGATAGACCTCGCCAAGGTGGAAGTGAAAGTGGAGGAGGTCAAGAAGACCGGTGAACGCGTGACGCCGCACGTCGTCGAACCCTCTTTCGGCGTCGGCCGAATCCTCTACACTGTGATGGCTCACTCCTATGACGAGGATGAGATAGAAGGTGAGGAGCGGAAGGTCCTCCGGTTCAAACCCGAGGTCGCACCAACCGGGGTAGCGGTCTTCCCACTGATGGATAGGGACGGCATGGGCGAGAGAGCCCGCGAGATCACGAGGGAACTGAGGGCGGCCGGGCTTTCCGTGAGCTACGATGATTCTGGTTCGATAGGCCGACGCTACAGGCGCCAGGACGAGGTCGGAACACCTTTCTGCGTCACCATTGATTATGAAACGCTTGAA
>CAZAII010000098.1:620-2560 GCA_964485165.1 uncultured archaeon
CACCGTGGACCACGACACCCTGGAGGACTCGACCGTAACTTTGCGTGACAGAGATTCCACCGAGCAGGTCAGGATTGAGATAGGGGAACTGGAGCAGGTGCTGACAAAGCTTTTATCAGGCCGCAAGAGTTTCAAATCACTCAATTAGAAAAGAGCAGAAGGTCAGAGGTTAAGTCCCAGCGCCAGGGAGTATAGAGACCAATCCGCACCGAGCAGGGTCAGAACTGCACCAAAGAGAGCGACATTCTTCATGAAACTGGTCATCTCCTGCATCTTTTCCTCCTCTTCAACTTCCCAGAAATCGTGCATTACCGGTGTCACGAACAGCAGGAACAATGCAACCAGGGTGATGCTGACAACAGGATAAACCCCCAGAGCTATGCCGAAACCTCCTGCCAGTAGCATGAGACCGCTCAAGATTACAGCCGCCGCAGGGTATGGAACACCCTTGCTCCCGGCGTATCCTTCCATCATATCCCTCTTCATAAAGTGGTTTAGACCGTTAAAGGCGAAATAGCCACCGAAAAGCACCCTCCCCACCAGAATCAAAGTTTCGTATACCATTTTTACACCTGTATAAATGTTGTTGTCCAACTCTTTAAGCTGTTTCCCCTATCCCGAGCCACCCGCCCAGATTGATAAATACCGTGTCCGCATCCTTTACCCATGGCAGAGTGCTGGAAGTGCGGCAGACAGGCGATGACTTTTACCTGCCGCTACTGCGGTAACAAGTTCTGCACAGAGCACAGGCTACCCGAGAACCACGACTGTGAAGGTCTTGAAGATGCGAAGGAGGTAGACGAAAAGTGGTTCAGGGATAAAGAGGCAGAAAAGAAGTCCGGGAGCAAAAGTGTGGATACTTCCCAGGTCAGGAAGCCTTCACTTCCCCGCGACATCCTTTTCGCGCTGAAGTCCAACTACACCATTATGATAATAGGGTTGACTGCAGTCTCCTTCCTCCTGCAGTTCGTATTACCAGGTTACCTAAGTGCACTTGCCCTCGATCCCTCTCTGGACGTCATAGCCTCGAAGCCCTGGACGGTTCTGACAGTGATGCTTGTCCACGGCGGCAGCTTCCACATATTCGCGAACATGGTGACTTTCTACTTCTTCGGCACACCGGTGGAGAAACTGGTGGGTGGCAAGAAACTGCTCCAGTTCTACATCGGCTCCGGCCTGTTTGCGAGCATCGCTTTCGTGGCTTTCAGGAACCTGCTCTTCCAGTTACACGGTCCGACAATCGGCGGGGTGCCGACCCTCGGACTCGCAGTAGGAGCCTCAGGAGCGGTGGTAGCGGTCTTCTCTGCTGTCGCCATGATGTACCCTGACGCCGAGGTGCTGCTCTACTTCTTCATACCCATGAAGATAAGGACGGCGCTTCATCTCTTCGCTGGCATAGAGGCCATCAACCTTCTTGCAAAGCTCGGCGGCACCACACTTCCGCTTATAGGAGGCTTCGCATCCTCTGCGCACCTGGCCGGCCTGATAGCTGGCGTCTGGTTCGGGAAACGCCTGAGGGAAAAGCACCGTCCCAAGGCGAATGTAATCGAGCTGCTTGGCTAGAAAAGGTCTTCGGAATCCTTCCTCAACATCTCAAGAGCGTCCTGGTAGGTAGCGGAGCGGAGTTTCTCCGGCGCATCGATGTTGAGGATATTCTTCACCTCACCCACCATCCTCTTGGGAGCTCTAATAGCCCTTTCCAGCTCTTCTTTCCCTATCCTGAGCGAGCTGTCGGTCACGACGAAGTCGTATCTCCTGTCCATCATACCTGCTGGCTGCTGGTCAAGGATTAGGCCACCGTTCTCTAGGAAACGTTCCAGAAGAGGGTAGGTGTCCATCGTATCTTCCAGTTCCTCACCGGGTCCATCCACCGGTTCAAGCACACCCTTCCACGAGTCCGGTTCCTCGCTTAGAGGGTCATAGACCACGATCTCCACATC
>CAZAII010000099.1:0-2558 GCA_964485165.1 uncultured archaeon
GCGACCAGGGCGATAGCAACCCGCTTCAAGGGCACTGAAGGAGCGCTTACCGAGGGCACTGAGATACTGGGCATGCTGAACCCCCCGGAGTCCTGCTCCTGTCCATCTCCAGCCCGGCCAGATAAATCCCTGTCCGGCCTTCCTGACCGCTGGTTCGACCGGGCCGCACCGGAACCTGGATCCCGTGCCCCCGTCTCCTGGCCGGTCCCGGTGTCAAAGGAGAAATCATCAGTATCTCTTTCTGGTTCGAAGGAACCCTCTTCATCTCCACGGCCTTCATCAGCGCTCTGCCCGGTTTCAGTCCCCTCCCCCCTCTCACCGGTATCAGGACTCTTTTCCTGCAGGTCCGAACCCCCGAACTCGGGCCTGGAAGGTCTCGTATCCTCAGTACCTCGTTCAGTGGGATGCCGCCCTGCATCTTCCACGGGCTCTTCCATGCCCTCCTGGCCTTCATTCGTGAACGGGTCCTTCACGCGGTCGACTATGGAGGGATCGTTACCGGTGTTCTCAAGGCTCTTCTTTATCCTCTCCTCGGCTATCCCCTCCTCTAGCTTCTGCTCCACCCAGCGCTTCAGCCTCTCGTCGTCCACCATGTAAAGCTTTTCTCGTCCCGGTATAAACAATTTATCTGGACTGGCAGTACGCGCTCAACGAACCCCAGCTCAGCATCGAGTTGCAGGCGGTGGTAGAAACCGTTTCAAGCGAGGAATCGTCGAGAAGAACCGTCCCCTGCCTGGTCTGTGCGCCACCCATGACCAGCACCTTCGGGAACTCGTTCACGCCGTACCGGGCCGCGACACCCGAGGTCGTACCATTGACGACCTGTACGTAGAGCCTGCCCTGGAAGGTATCGGTAAGGTTCCGGAGCTTGGTCATTTCCTGCTTCTGGTCCGCCGTCTCGTAGAAACCGCTGACGAAGACGACATCGTTCCTGACCGCCAGGACCTTCTGCTCCTGCGCCGTCAAACCGTAGGAGCCATCGGAGTACATGTCCACTGGTAGCGAGGCGTTGAACTCACCTCCACTGTTCTGGGACTGGCCGCCGGTCAGTCCTGCGTAGGACGCGATGCCTCCAAAGGCGAATCCGCCGCCGATCAGGAGGCCGACTATGAGGACGCCGTACTGGTTGACCTTCTTCCTGACACTCATACCCTACCGATACCGGGCAACTAATAAAGAGCTTTTCCAGCCCGGTCAGAGCTTTAAATCTTTCAGGGATAAAGACTGCGTATGATAGTAGGATTCAACATAACGTCGCTGGAAGGCTCCAGGAGCGAGGGAGCCACCGGAAACCTCCAGATAAAGTACAACCCGACGATACAGGATGTCGAGGAGGCGACCGTGAACGCCTTCGACGACAAGGTGGCCAAGATAGACTTCTCCTTCGAGGTCAACTACGAGGCAGGAGGAGAGACGGGCGCCTCAATCAAGCTGGAGGGAAACGTGCTCTGGAAGGGCGAACTCGACGAGATAATGGATTCATGGGAAGAAGACGAACAGCTGCCGGAGGATATGCAGGCACCACTGATGAACGACCTCTACAGGAAATGCATCTCCCAGTCGGTCGGGGTCGCAGACACTCTCAACCTGCTACCGCCCATCCCGACTCCAAGGATCGACCAGTGAGCTGTATCTCACACCTCCCGAAATTCTAGCTTCATGGCCTTTGTACCGCAAGATTTTTAAACGCTGCGATGTAAATGGGAATGGTTGGGAGGGGGAAGGAGGCAGGACCTTCGATGCATCCGACACAGGAAGAAACCGAAACCCCATACCGGCCCGACCACATCTACCTCTATACAGGACTTCTTGAGCACTCTACCACCACCCATCCGGGCCGAAGCGAGGTGGCAAACGCGTGAGCAACATCGGCCTGACTGACCCGGATCTCGAAGAGCTGGGCGATAGGATGGAAAAAGACGGCACAGTACCAATCGAAAGCGATGAAGACCTTGCCCACGTGAGCAGTGTCCTGCTCAGGTACAAGGGACAGGGCGAAGGACTGGATTTCGAGATACAGGACAGCGACGACAACTACGCCAGGGCCCGGGTCTACGATACCGGCGGAGTGATACCCGGGAACTCGGCCAGCGGGGATCCGGCGCTCGACAACGACCACCGGCTCTGAACAAGAGAGAATTCATGGAGAACCGGAAGCTTAAACAGTCTCCGTGCAATTATTCGATTTAGACCGAACAAAACCCTCTATCAGTATGAAGGCTATAAAGTTCATAAAAGTTCAAAAAAACGTCTTACAGGTAGAAAAGCCATTTAAGAGCCTTATAGACAAATCCGACGGCTGAAAATATTTATACTCAGAGAACGTTTCTCCTCGCTCCATTCACCAAATCAAGGGGTTAATAGACTTCCATTCGCAAAATGAAGTGGTTTAAACGGTTCTAAACCTCTAGAAACGACTGCAGAGCTCTCTAAAACCCTTCATGAACGGTTAAAACCGCACTTTTCCCACCACATTTATAAAGGATGATGGGGTTAAGTGATGATAAGGACAGACACACCTAGACAGTGATGTGTCGGGATCCCACCGTCCTTTACAC
>CAZAII010000100.1:0-2543 GCA_964485165.1 uncultured archaeon
GTCTTATCTTTTTCTTATTCCTGGTCTTGTGGTTATAAGGTGGTTTGAGCTTTCTCTACTGGTTATTGTTGCTTCTTCTTTGCTGTATAATGTGGGTAGGTTTCTCCATAACATCAGTATGAATTCGGAGTTTGCCGTGGATTCAGATGGTGAGGAGAGAGCCAGTGATTCGGGTAAGATGTTGAGTTTACCGAGTATTTCCAGAATCATAGCTCCTTTGGCAGGAGGAATTATTTTTGCAGGTCTGGGTTTCGGTGAATTAATGGCTATTACAGTTTTTATCTTGTTGCTTTCTGTAATTCCTCTGATACGTTCAGAAGACCATAAAGATGCTTTGGATTATGATTTCAGAGAACTTCTAAATGAGGAAATTCTGAAGACTATACCTCTATTTACTGCAAGAGGTATTCAGGGGGCTACAGCAGTAAGTATTTTTGGTCTTTTCGTGTATATGGTAATCGGAGGTTCGATAGATGTAGGAGGAGCAAGAGCTTTGGATAGCTTAGGATTTGTTTTAACAGGATTGCTCGTGGGTCATCTATCCTCGAAAATTGATAAAGATAAATTTGTAGTAGTAGGATGTTTGGGTGCAGCTTTCACGTATCTCTTGAGAGGTTTACTGGTAACTCCTCTCCAGGTATTTCTGGTTTCATTTGCAAGCGGTATTTTCTTCCAGGTATATCATGTTCCAATTTTTTCAAGCTTCGCAGATGAGGCAGAGAGAACCGAAATCCTGGAGTTTTACACCCTCAAAAGAATATTTTCATCTCTCGGAAATATACTGGCTATTTCGGCTTTGGTTATCTTTTTATTTTTATTCGACTTGAGAACAGGTTTTATAGCCAGTTTTGGTCTTGGAGGGCTTGCAACTTTGATGATGGCCGTGGTTTACTGGAGAGAGGAAAACTTGGATTAAGTTAATTTCCGTAGGAATTCTTTGCTTTTTGTAACAAACTGTAATGAGTCGTAGAGATTTAACCTCTGTTTTCTATGACGCCCCCGACGCTCTTCTCCTCCGAGGATTTAAGAACGGGATTTGGTTTAATTACTATGTATGAACTGGAAGGTCGCGGCTGTGCTGGCGCTGGTGGTCGCCGTCTCGGGCTGCAGCAGCTTCATGGATTCGAGGTCTCCGATGCAGAAGTTCCAGGACCTTTCCGAAGAGCGCGAAAGCTCTACATACCACGTGAAGTACAGCCTGTCGATGCCCGCCCTCGGCGAGATAGGTTCGAGTCTTTCCGGGATCGACATCCAGCTCTACAACATGGACGGAAAGAGGAAATCAGTGGTATCGAGCTCGCTCGGCACGTCTTCCGTGACCGCGAACTACCGCATAGGAAACCATACAGTCACGTGTGAGGAAGGCGGGCTCTACTCCGAAGGTGTGAGCTGCAGGATGGGTGAGTCGGGCGAGATGGACTTCACAGGCTCGCTGCTTGAGGGGGGAGTGGCGGAGATAAATTATACCGGTAGCAGGACGATCGCTGGCAGGAGCTGTGAGATGTTCACCGTCGTCCCCAACGAGACGGAGGAACTGGACATGAGCTACACCTCTGGATCGGTAGTGATGGATGTCTGCCTCGACAGCGAGAAAGGATACTTCGCGCTACTTGCAGTCAACTCTTCGACTGATTCTGAGCTGGGTGGAAGCTCCTCCGACACAGTGCTCAGGATGAAGGTCACCGAACACGACGAGAAGGTGAGCCAGAGCGACCTCAGGATACCTGTCAGCGTGGGAGTCGATTCCTATTGCTCTTCCTCAGACTCCTTGGATTCAGAGGTCTCTATCACCCCGTTCCAGGATCTGGATCAGGCCACCCTTTCAGTCAACGGGGAAAATAGGAGTGTGAAGCTCCGGGGTCGGTTCGAGGCCAAGGATGTGGCGATATCCGACGAGGAGCTTGTCGAAGGCTCGAACCAGATCGCTGTTTACACCGGAGACGGGAAACAGACTGACTCTTGCTCTTACTATGACTACTCTGACTTCGACTACAGCTACGGGGAGGCGGAGGAGAGCGATGTAGACCTATCACAGTACTCGGAGATTGACGAGAGGTTGGAAAACGCCGACTTCTCAGATTACAGCGAGGCGGACCAGGGCACTGATTTCTCGTCCTGGACCGAGGAGCACGGTGACACCCATGATGTCGATGCCAGTGACGGCTTCGGTGGCACCGCGGCGGGCCTGAGCTGGAAGGGGAACTCTTTGGACGCGGATCCTGCCTGGGTGAGCCAGGAGGTCGACCTCACTGATGTCGAGGCGGTGGGGATCGATGTCGCAGGGGGAACCGGCAACCCGCAGAGGTCGAAGATAGTGCTTGAGGTTGACGGCGTTGAGCAGGGAACCTTTATAGAGAGCCCGCAGAGCGAGGAGACTTACAGAGACCTCGGTGTGGAGCTCGACCGGGACTACACTGGGACCCACACCCTGAAGATTAAATGGGTACAGGTCCAGGGCGACAACCTCGGTAGCTCGATGATAGACAACGTCAGACTCTACGAGTAATCCTCTCCCACCGGTCGAGAATTTGAAACTCTCAGCC
>CAZAII010000101.1:0-2505 GCA_964485165.1 uncultured archaeon
CTGTAGTCGGACAGCCTTATTATGCCTCCCTCGTCGCCTAGCCCGAGTTCGGGGTGCCTTGAGGCATCGAAGAAGTCCAGTGTGTAGTCCCTGCCCTCGTTCGCCCCCGTCTGGTCTGACGGGACCACGTTGCTGATTATCTCTTCTCCCATCAGTTCGATGGTGGCTGCGTCGAGGTGTGCAGCGCCCTCCTGATGCCTCTCAGATAGTCTCCGACCCATACCAGCATATACTTCCCCAATGTCGTAAACGTTTCCATCGTCCTCGACGTACCCGTTCGCATCTCTTCTCTCGAGACTTCCGACGATGGCGCTCCATTCGTCCGCGTTGAACCGGTCTCTTCCGGAGGGTTCCGGGGTATCGCCATCAGGTGTCGGGGTCCCGCCGCCACCGTTCCCGTCTACTTTTCCACCGCCTTTGACAGGTACCTCGCACTCCTCCTGTCTCCACCGGTCATATCCAAGGAAGTCTATATCGCCCGAGGGCTGCCTTTCGTAACGAAAAAACGCGTCTCCGCAGTCGTAGTCCTCTGGCAGGACGTTGATGTAGTCGGCTATCCCGATTCCAAGCAAGGCCCCTATCCCGCCCAGGAACTTCCTGCGTGTGCTCCATCCGGAGTCCGCATCGTCTCTACCATCCTTGTATCCCTCCTGGTAGCTCTCGGCTTTCTCCTTCTTCACAGCTCTCTCATAGGTCTGGTAGAGCATCTCATCGAAGAGTTCACGGATACGGTTCTTCCCAGACATGTTTTCACTCTAAAGTAGCAAAAATTTAAGTCTTTTGGTGTTTGCCGGGTTTGGTGGGGGTAAAAAAGAGAAAGGGGGAGAGGGTTACTGGTCCTTGGGACGACCTTCGAGTTCGTCTGCAAGGTCCTCGTGGGACTGGTTGCCGTTGACGCCCTCTACGTCTCCAGCTCTGGACCGTATCTCGTCCCAGTCCATGTCCATCAGCTCTTCCCTGGTGAAATCGAGACCCTTGTGCTGGCGAGCGTTTCCGAGCCTGTCGATTGCTGTCCTTATTGCTTCCTGACTCTCCTGCGTCATGTCGCGACCGTACTCGTAGGCGCCTTCTGTCTCGTCATGTGCCCTTGCCACGTCTTCTGTTCCTTCGCTCATGACGTCTACCAGGGCCTGGAGCTGCTGCTGCATCCAGGCTGCCTCGTTGATGTCGCCTGCTCTTTCTTCCGTCTGATTCACTATCTCGTCGTAGAGCTCTCCTGCGCCTGCTTCCTCGAGCACGAAACGTGCCTTCAGGGCACCGACCTCTTCTACGAGGCCTCGCTGCTCTGCGTAACCTACGAGGTCCCTGAGATCGTAGTCGCTATCTCCTACCTCCGCCTCTACAGCAGCGTAGGCGATTCCCGCGGCTTCCTCGACCACGCCTCCGGGCAGGTCGAAGAGGTCGTAGGTCTCGTCATCTTCTTCGAGAACTGCAGCGCCGTGTCCCTGGAAGTAGTCTGCACTAAGTTCTGCCATTGTTTTTTCACCTCCTTGTTCCTTTTCGCCGGGTTTTTGAGTAGTATCCTCTGGTTCGATCATGATTTCGGGTTCGCCGGTCTGCGAGAAATCCTCGACAGTCACATTGACAGGGCCTTCGTGGGTCTCAAGTCCTTCTTTCCTGCCGGTCAGGATGTAGAGGTTCTTTGCCCCGATTTCCTGTTCTACGAATTCATATATCTCTTCCCGGTTCGTGTCTTCCAGCTGCTCTATACCGTCAACTGCTAGCTTCACGGCTGTCAAGTAGCCTCCGTGGCTGACCGCATGGTACTTTGCACCTGCGTCCCCAAGTCTGTCGAACAAATCCATTTGTTACAGGTAAATGGTGAATAATAACTCTTTTTAAGCTGTCGTGTCTGAAGGGTTCATATTACCTCTATATCGATGCAAACCCGATCGATTCCAGGCCCTCTCTGTCCGCATATCACCCTCTCAAGCAGCTGGTATTCTCTCTGCGTCTTAACAGCGGCCTCTTCGACCTCTTTCTCTAGGTCGCCCCAGTTTTCTTCTTCAAGAAAACGGTAGTAGTGGATGACACCCTTATCCTTCACGTGCTCCATCGCTAGTTCCAGGTACTCGTCCGCGGACTCAGGCAGCGGCATGATGACGCGGTCGAACTCTCCGAGCTCTGGCACGATTTCAGCCACGTCGCCCTCGTGAAACTCCACGGTGTCGGCCACGCCGTTCATCTCGACGTTTTCTTGGAGGTAATCGGCTGCTTTCGGGTTCTTCTCGACCGCGACCACCCTGCGTGGTGAGGCATTCCTTGCGGCGAGGACCGCGAACGGCCCGACCCCTGCAAACATCACCAGCACTTCTTCACCATCCTCTATCTGTGAAGTGACGCGGTCCCTCTCGGTGGCGAACCGCTCCGAGAAGTAGACTCTGGTGGGGTCGACGCGGTACCGGCACCCGAACTCGGTGTGCAAGGTTTCGGTCTCTTCGCCGTAAAGCTTCTCGTAGTTCCCGACGCGGAACTCCCCCTCAAGCCCTTCCTGCTTCAGGAGCA
>CAZAII010000102.1:0-2362 GCA_964485165.1 uncultured archaeon
AACTCTTCCTTGATATCGAAGAAGCGGTCGAAGAAGACCGCGAGCGCTGCTATCTCGCTGTGGGGCTGGTTCCCCACCGATACATTGTGGTCCACGTTCTCGTAGACCCACCTTGGGACCTTCTCCGCGCCCACTATAACCAGTATATCCCTGTCTTCTAGAAGCTCTTCGAGTTCTTCCTGTTTCCCGTCGAGCTTCTCGCCGTACATGGTCAGGTGTATTTTCAGGCCGTCAAAATTTCGTATGACGTTCCGCCAGTCCTCCCTGTACTCCACGTCGAACTCGCCGCCCCAGCGGTCGATTATATCGCGGAGTGAGTCCATCATGCTGTCGTCCCGCTCGCCAGAATACGTTATCTTCGAGGCGCCCCACTGCCGTGCGGTCAGCCCGACATGGGTGGATATCCTGTCGTCGCGTCCGCGGCGGTGTCCCAGCCTGAGAACGGCTATCATGTGGAGGACTTATCGCCAGCTTATTTAAGGATAAGAACCTATATCTCTACCACAATGAAGGGTGGACGCTTTACCCTGGAACGTATCTTCTGAATATCCAGCTAGACACTGCTCTAGTCCCCAAAACCTAGTTAACATTTCTGGCGTGCCGGAATCTCTCGGCTCCGTGCACGGAGAAGATTTTTTTAATCTTCGAGCCAGTGAGTCCCTATGAGCATAGAAGTGGAACTGCCTGACGGCTCTAAACTTGAAGTAGAGGAAGGCGCTACAGTAGAAGATGTGGCTTATGAGATAGGAGAGGGCCTTGGAAACGACACCGTCGCGGGGAAGGTAAACGGAGAACTGGTCGCGAAGGAGGAGGGTGTAGAAGATGGAGACCGCATCGAGATTATAACCGAGGACTCGGATGAGTACGTCGATGTCCTCCGGCACAGCGCGGCACACGTTTTCGCCCAGGCGCTCCAGCGCCTTCACCCGGAGGCGAAGCTGACTATCGGGCCCTGGACTGATGATGGCTTCTACTACGACATCACCGGCGTCGACCTCGACCAGGACGACCTTGAAGATATAGAAGATGAGGCCAAGCGGATAATAGACGAAGACATCCCGATCGAGCGCGTGAAACTGGAAAGAGACAAGGCCGAGGAACTCTACAGCGATAACAGGTTCAAGCGACAGGTACTTGAGGAAGAGGCCGCGGGAGACCAGGAGATCTCCTTCTACGAGCAGGCTGAGTTCAGGGACCTCTGCAAGGGGCCTCACGTCTCCAGCACCGGCAAGATAGGGGGCTTCGCTCTGCTTGAGATAGCGGGAGCCTACTGGCGAGGCGACGAAAATAACGAGATGCTTACACGTGTCTACGGTACTGCCTTCCCATCGGAGAGCGAGCTTGAGGAGTTCCTGGAGAAAAGACGGGAGGCGGAGAAGCGTGACCACCGCCGCATCGGACAGGAGATGGATATCTTCCACATAACGCCGACGACCGGTCCAGGGCTCCCGCTCTGGGACAGCAACGGCTCGGTTATCTACCGTCAGCTCCAGGACTACATGCACCGCGTGAACAGGGAGACGGGCCACGTCGAGGTCAAGACCCCGCACATCTACAAGACCGAGCTCTGGAAGGAGTCGGGACACTACGATAACTACAAGGATGACATGTTCCTGCTGGAAGTCGACGAGGAGGAGTACGGCCTGAAGCCCATGAACTGTCCGGGCCACGCCACCATATACAGGCAGAAGAGCTGGAGCTACCGCGACTTACCGGTGCGTTACTGGGAGGACGGAACGGTGTACCGCCGGGAGCAGAAAGGCGAGCTGTCAGGACTGCTCAGGGTCTGGGGCTTCACACAGGACGACGGCCACCTTTTCTGCCGCCCCGATCAGGTGAAGCAAGAGGCCCGGCAGCTCCTTAGAAAGGCAATAGAGATCCTTGAGAACTTCGGGATGGACTACAGGATAGACCTGGCGACGAAGAATCCGGACAAGTACATCGGCAGCGACGAGGTATGGGAAGATGCGGAACGACAGCTGGAGGAAGTCCTGGAGGAGGAAGACGTAGAGTACGGTATAGACGAAGAGGACGCCGCGTTCTACGGCCCGAAGATAGACATGAAGATGATAGATGCGCTCGGCCGGGAATGGGACGGCCCGACGGTCCAGCTCGACTTCAACATGCCGGAGCGGTTCGACCTGACCTACAAGGGCAGGGACAACCAGGAGCATCGCCCCGTCATGATACACCGCGCGCTCTACGGATCCTACGAGCGGTTCATAGCCGTGATGATAGAACACTTCGAGGGAAACTTCCCTACCTGGCTCGCACCCGAACAGGTCCGCATCCTTCCCATCAGCGACAACAACCTTGACTACGCCAGCGACCTGAAGGAACAATTATCAGGTTTCCGGGTTAG
>CAZAII010000103.1:0-2247 GCA_964485165.1 uncultured archaeon
GGACCTGAAGGCGGTCGGGGTGGAAAGATGAAAGACGAATTCCCTGTTATCGTGTCCGGCGTAGTGACAAACGGTGGCGACATCCTGATAGCACAGAAAGAGGAAAGGGAAGGCCACCCTATATCCGGGGAATGGCATTTCCCGGGGGGTTACCTGGAAGAAGGTGAGGATGTGGAAGAAGCGCTTGAAAGGGAGATGCGGGAGGAAACTGGTCTCGATATTACTGTCCATCATCTGGTAGACGCCTACTATGACAGTCACGGAGACATAGTGAGGGTTATCTACCACTGTGAATCTAGTTCCCGGGACGCAGAAGCGAAGGATGACCTGCAGGATGTGGAATGGGTGTCACCGGAAGAACTCGGGAGCGAACTGGAAGGTCAGGTAGAGGCCCGGATAGCATTGAAGCGCGATAGAGTCGAAAACCTGGTTGAAAAGCTAAAAAAGATGCCGAGCTCTGGTTAGTCATGGCCCTGAAACTCTACAACACCCTTAAACGGCGGAAGGAAAAGTTCGAGCCGATAGACGAGGGAAAGGTCCGTTTCTACTCCTGCGGCCAGACCATATATGATGATCTCCACGTGGGAAACGCGAGGCCGTACGTATACTGGGACACTCTGAGACGTTATCTAGAGTGGAAGGGCTACGCTGTCCGTCACGTCCAGAACATCACGGATGTCGGCCACCTGACAGATGACGGCGACCAGGGCGAGGACAAGGTGGAGGTAAGGGCGAAGGAACTCGGCCTTGAGCCGATGGAGCTGGTGGAGGACCAGGTGGAACGCTATTTCGAGGATACACGTGCGATCAACGTCGAGAGGCAGGATATCGTGCCCCGGGCGACAGGCCACATAAACGAGATGATAGACTACGTACAGCGCATCATCGACAACGGCTATGCATACGAGCGCGACGGCAACATCTACTTCGACATGGACGCCTTCCTGGAGGATTACGAGTACGCTGAGATGGCGAAGATGGATATCGAAGAGCTGAAGAAGGAGGCAGAGGCACGTGTGGAGCCTGACGAGAAAAAGAAGAACCAGTACGACTTCGCGCTCTGGCTCGACGCGGAAGGCACCGGCCACCTGATGAAGTGGGACGCCAGGTTCGAAGTCGACGGCGAATCGGTGGAAAGCAAGGGTTACCCGGGCTGGCACCTCGAGTGCAGCGTGATGTCGCAGAAGTACCTTGGGGATGAGTTCGACATACACGCGGGCGGGAAGGACCACATATTTCCCCACCACCCCAACGAGCGCGCACAGGCTCTGGCCGCGACCGGGAAGGCACAGGCCCGTTTCTGGCTCCACAACGAGTTCATCACCGTGGAAGGCGAGAAGATGTCGAAGAGCAAGGGCAACTTCTACACCGTCCGTGACCTGCTGGAGGAGGGCTTCAGCGGCGATGCCATCAGGCTATACCTGGTCTCCTCCCACTACCGCTCAGAGACCGACTTCTCGAAGAAAGGACTTGAGAAAGCAGAGAAGGAGCTGAAAAGTATAAGGAGAACAGTGCAGAGGATAAGAAAAAACCAGGGCGGCCAAAGTATGGATTTAGAAGAGCTAAGGGCGGATTTCAAGGGTTTCATGGACGACGACCTGAACACCGCGAAAGCCCACCAGCGTTTGATGAACTTTGTGACCGAGGTGAACGCGGCTATCGACAGTGGAGATAAAGTGGATAAGGAGGCGGCTGACACTCTAGTCGAACTGTTCGGGATACTGGGTATCGAGGCGGAAATCGAGGTTTCGGATGAGGAGGCCAGACTTGCGGATATGATGCTTGAACTCAGGCAGGGGTTCAGGGAAAGGGATGACTACGATACGGCGGACCGCATCCGGTCGGTGCTTGAAGAAAACGGTTTTGAAGTGGAGGACACTGACGGCGGCGCGGTCTGGTACAGGGTTGGCTAGTCCTCCATCCTCTTGAGGAACCTGAGTAGCGTCTTCCTGTCTTTTCCGTCCTTCTCCATCTCTATCAAGGTGTCGATATCAGGGTTGTTGAGGTCGGATATCTGGTTCTTGGCCTCGTCGACGGTCCCGGACAGGATTTCCTGGTAGCGTTTCTCTGCTTCTCTCTGGTCCTTCTCTTCCTGTTCTTCTTCCTTTTTCTGTTCGAGTTCCTTCCTCTTCTTCTGTTTCCTGTCGGGTTCGTCCTGGAAGATCTCCTCTGCGCGTTCGTCCGAAATCCCAAGCATCTCCTTGGCCTTGCGCATCTGCTTCTCTGCTTCACTCTGCCTTCTCATGG
>CAZAII010000104.1:0-2219 GCA_964485165.1 uncultured archaeon
GTGTCGGCCAGTATGAATATCCAGACCAGCTCCACGTACCACCTGCCGAACTCGTAGACCATCCAGGAGAAGCCCTGCCCCAGTTCACGGTAGAATACCTGCACCGGGTAGAGAACCGTATTAGTGGAATGGAAAGGAAGGTTCAGTAGCGAGAGCACCGGGTTGGAGATATCGGCGTGGAAGCTGAGGATGCTGGCAGCGAAAAGCACCGCGGTCGCGGCTGCCGGCACCTTTTTGGCTTCGAGGTAGCCGGTTACAGCGGTGTCAAGATCGTCGATGTTCCGGTAGACGAACCGGCAGGGCCAGAGCGCGATGGCCGCTATAGCCAGGTTTATAGCCGAGAAAAGCCCTATGTCGGAGAGCGCAGAAGCCAGGAGACCCACAGCCAGCACCCCGGAAAGCCAGCAGAAGACGAGTGAAAGGACCAGCAGTCCAGCTTCCCTGTATCTCATGCCAGCATCCCCGGCAGGTTGAAGACAAACACCAGGTAGTAGATGGAGACCGCGAGCATCACCGCTCCCGATCCCCTGTTCACCAGGGTTTTGTGCTCCGTCAGCAGGGATATCACTTTCTGGCTCCAGGCCGCCGAGACCGCGGAGAAAGCCACCAGCGGGAAGCCGATGCCGATGCCGAAGGCCAGGAAGTTGAGTATGTTGGCGAGCGGCGACGCGAAAAGCAGCGCACGGGCAAAAAAGGCAGCTATAAAGGCGGGGTTGCAGGGAACGACTATCGCGCCGAAGAAAAGCCCGAACCCGAAAGCGTTCGCGAGCGGGTTGCCGAACCGGGGGCCCTGGAAGCTGGGCAGCAGCGATTCGAAGCTGTAGTCAAGCAGCATCAGGATGCTTATCAGTCCCAGCAGGATGAAGGCGATGGGCGATATAACCTGTATCGTTGAAGTCAGCGAGACTTGAAGCAGGGTGGTGAAGACCAGGCCGAGCAGGAGCATGAAGCTCAGGACTCCCGCCGCCACCAGCAGGCCGAACAGTATGTAGGTGCTTCTATCCTCTTCTCCGCTGAGCTGCCGGGAAAGGAATGACAGGAAAGCCGGGTAGAGAGGTATCACGCAGAGCGCGGTAAGAGGTGTCAGAAGGCCCAGGCCGAAAGATACCGCGAGGTCCGCGGCCAGGCTCAGGTCTCACACCCTTTCTCCAGCTCGGCCTGGAGATTCGAGGCCGACTTCACACCGTTTTTTAACCGCCTGGCGCCGTCTTCGCACACTATCACCATGGGGGCCAGGGGGGCGTTGACTATGGAAGAGCCGAAGTCTTCTATGAGTCCCCCCGTCACCTCCGTCGGTGCCACCGCGTAACGCCATCCGAAGCCGTGTTCTTCCAGGTGCTTTCTCACCTTCTCCGCGTCCTCGTTGGGATCCGTGTCAAGCGACACCGAGGTGAAGCCGGAGTACTGCTGGTGGAGTTTCTCCACCTCTTTCTGCTGTCGGAGGCAGGTCGGGCACCATACCGCGAAGGTCTCGACCAGCACCGGTTTCTCCAGCTCCGCGACGGTGAATCTCTCGCCCGACTCCACGTCCTCCAGCTCAACCGTGGTCCAGTTACCTGCGTCCCCAGATGAAGCCGCATTGTTCGATGATCCGAGTAGCGCGTATCCCGAGACTATTACAACCAGCAATACAGGTACCGCGGCAAGGTATTTCCTTTCCATAACATCCTGTTGTCCCCGGCCATGTTTAACCACATGGGTAACTGCAGGGTGACCACCGTGAAGCTTAGAAAGGAGAGACCGCTCTAGATACCCGTCTAGCTTATGACCACACTTTTTTCCCTGCCTGAACCTTCAGCACCTCCTGGATATCTCTTCTTTCTATCCCGTGTAAATCCCTATCCACAGCACTATAACCACCAGGAACAGCATCACAAGGAAACCGGCGACCTTCGGGTCGACCTGGACCATCAACGTTGATCAATTGGTGTAGGTCTGTTTAAAATTGAGTCCTTTTTATACATGGCGGAAGCTAGACGCCAGGGTAAAAGGGAGGGAGGGCTGGAGGGCATGCGCCCTCCGTGTTCTATTGAGAAATCTGGAAGAAATATGGTTTTACGCGGTTATGCGGTCTTTCCAGTCGCTGGAGCTGACCTCTTCAGCCACAGCTTCCTCTCCTTCGCCGAGCTCTCGCTCGTACTCCTGGATGCACTTGGAGCACTTCGTGATACCCTGGTGCTCCTGCATCTCTATCTCGATTCCGAACTCATCCTCGAGTT
>CAZAII010000105.1:0-2196 GCA_964485165.1 uncultured archaeon
GACGAGGAGTCCGTGAAAAACATGGTTTACCGTGCCGCGGAGGAGTTCGGCCAGTTGGACGTGCTGGTGAACAACGCTGGCGTATACCATCCTGCATCTGTCACGGATGAAACAGTCGAGGGATGGCACCAGATAATAGATGTCAACCTGAGGGGCACCTTCCTTTGCTCCAAATACGTGCTCCAGCACATGCTTGAGGAAGACATCACAGGCGACATCGTCAACATAGGAAGCATAGCGGGCCTGGTGGGATACGGTGAAAGCGCTGCCTACTGCGCCTCCAAGGGAGGTATCGTCGAGATGACTAGGGAGATGGCGCTTGACTACGGCGAACACGGGATCAATGTTAACGCCGTCGATCCCGGTGTCATAAAGACTGCTATGACAGAAGATCTTCGCGAGGACGAGGAGACACGCCAGTTCATGGAGGCGAACACAGTGGCCCCGCGCCTGGGCGAACCCGGGGATATCGCTAACGCGGTAGCGTTCCTGGCCTCCGGGGATAGCGACTTCATAATGGGAGAGAACCTGGTAGTTGACGGCGGATGGACCGACAAGTAGCTCAATGAGAGTCGCCTGGTTCGATGCCGAGGGATGGGAGAAGGACTATATAGAGAGCCTGGACCACGGGCTGGATATAGATTTTTACGAGGAACCCCTCGACACCGATAACACAGACCTGCTGGGTGGCTACGACGCGGTAACTGTCTTCGTCACATCCGGTGTGGACGGGGAAGTTATCAACGCGCTGGAGGCCCAACTAATCTGCTGCCGGTCCACCGGCTATGACCATGTCGACGTGGAAGCGGCAAGAGCACAGGGTTTAGCGGTCTGCAACGTCCGGAGTACGGAAGCGGTACCGTGGCGGAGCACACTTTTGGTCTGATGCTGGCGCTGTCGCGGAAGATATACGATGCTATCGAGAAGGTGAGGCACGGCAAGTTCGACCACCACGGTCTCAGGGGATTCGACCTAGAAGGGAAGAAGCTGGGTGTCATAGGGACCGGTGGGATAGGTAAAAGAGTGATAGAGATAGCGAACGGTTTCCACATGGATGTTATAGCGTCTGATCCAAACCCCGACAAGGTAGCCGCGGAGCGGCTGGGATTCATGTACGTCTCGCTTGAAGACCTGCTGGAGCAGGCGGATATCGTCACGCTACACTGTCCACTGAACGAGTTGACCCGCCACCTTCTTTCTTACGACGAGTTCGAGAAGATGGACGGAACCCTCCTCATCAACACAGCACGGGGAGAGATAGTGGATACTGGCGCGCTCATCGAGGCACTGGAGAACGGGAACGTCTCGGCCGCGGGACTTGATGTGCTGGAGGAGGAGTGCTACCTTGAGGATATCGAGTACCTGCGGGAAGTCGAAGACGAGTGCGATATCCGGAAAATCATAGAGGATCATATACTGATGGAACGAGAGGACGTGCTCGTGACTCCCCATAACGCGTTCAACAGCCAGGATGCCTTAGAGGAGATAGTGGAAGTGACACTGCGCAACCTCCGGAACAGGACGAATATAGTCAACCGCCCCGGGAGCTGAAGCTGTCGAGCGACGACTGGCGGGCGTTCATCATCCTGCTCTTTTCCTTTATGCGGTGGTAGAGGAACCTGAACTCCTTCGCGATAGCCCACTCTACCTGCTCGAAGCTGTCCAGCTCCTCCGGCTCTTCGAACGCGTTCCTGACCGTCTCCCTTATAACCCAGACCCCTAGCGGCGCCCAGTAATCCGGGGTGACCTCACGGATGACTATCGCCTTGGCCTGTCTCTTCCTATTATCGAGGTGTTCCGCGATCCCGAGCCTAGTGGCGTAGAAGGCTCCTGCGGTCTCCTCTGCGTAGCGCTTCCGTCCGTTGAAGCTCTCGTAGTCGTGGCCGATGTGGGTGTTCTTCGCAGCGTTCCAGACCGAGCCCGGCTCCTTCATCTCTATCAGCTCGTACTCCCACCTTCCTGGCACCAGGAAGATATGGAAGTTGTTGCCGAGGTAGGAGTTCTGGTAGTACTCTATCTGTCCCAGCTGCTGGTACTGCTTCACGCGCTCCCTCAGCTTCCGGGAGACTATGTCATCGGTCGCGGTTATGCTCCACCGGGTCGGCACCAGCTTCCTCGAATCATCCTCACCGAGCAGTCCCGCGGAGAAAGAGTTCTGTATCCTGTAGCTGTCCACGTCCTTGGTGTAGAGCTCCT
>CAZAII010000106.1:0-2140 GCA_964485165.1 uncultured archaeon
GTGACTCCGAGATAAAGCGGGTCTTCGACATGGAGAACGTGGTCGTGATAGCGACTGCTGAAGGCGACGGGGCAAAGGTCGTCGGCAGGAAGGGAGAGATAGTCAAGGAAATCGCCCAGCGCGTCGACAAGTCCATACGCGTCGTGGAGAAGACTGGTGACGACATAGATGTCATAGAAGGACTTCTCTCGCCTGCGGAAGTGGAATCCATAAACACCGTCTTCAAGCCGGACGGGGAGTCTAAGAAGGTGGTCGTCGACGAATCCTTCGAGGGCAAGATCAACCTGTCGAAGCAGGAGTTCGAGAACATCATAGAAGAGATAACAGGCACCGGTTACGAGCTTTCCTTTGAATGATGCTGTCCCCGAGACCCTGAAAGCAAGAAAAAGAACTTAATTAAGCTTCAGGTAGAACTCCTTAGCATGTCAACCGAAAAGAACTCACAGTGCTTCATCGTCGTTATAGACCAGGACAAGATAGAGCCCGACCTCGCGAGGGAGACCGTCATCAACTTCGACCCGCTGAACAGGGCCGGAAAGGAGGGCGGCTTCTACATAAACGAGGAAGGAGAGCTACACATCGCTGAGGAGGACGTGATGGAAGCTCACCGGATGGCCATCAAGAAGTACCCCTATGACGGTGCGATAAAGCTCGTGCAGCTCATATCCGAGCCGGAAGACGACCCGGTCCACCAGTTCGGCGAGAACACGTTCAGGCTCTACGGACTTCCCGCCCCGGAGGAAGGAGCAGTCGTCGGCATCCTGGGAGAGAACGGCATAGGGAAGTCAACCGCCATTGATATACTCTCGGGCGAGATAAGGCCCAACCTCGGCGACTGGAAGAACGCTCCCGACTGGGACGAGATAAAGAAGCGTTACAGGGGCACAGGCCTCCAGGAACACGTACAGGAACTGGCGGGAGGAGGCGTTAAAGCGGCTGTAAAGCCCCAGCAGGTGGAGAACATTCCCGAGATATACCAGGGTGAGGTCAGGGAAGTCCTGGAAAAGGTCGACGCAGACGGAGAGCTTGAAGAGGTCGCAGAGCGGGTCGAGATCTCTCACCTGATGGACAGAAAGCTCTCCCAGCTCTCCGGGGGCGAGCTACAGAGAGTCGCGATAGCATCCACCATACTAAAGGACGCCGATCTCTACATGTTCGACGAGCCCTCCAGCTTCCTCGATGTAAAGCAGAGGCTGAAATCAGGAAGAGAGATAGGGAAGCTGGGAGAGGAGAACGCGGTGATGGCAGTCGAACACGACCTAGCCACCCTCGACCTCGTCTCGGACCGTATACACATCTTCTACGGCGATCCCGGGAGCTACGGCATGGTCTCGAACGCGATGAGCTCGAAGAACGGTATCAACCAGTACCTCGACGGCATGCTGCCGAGCCACAATCTAAGGATAAGGGACGAGCCCATCAGGTTCGACAGGAGCAAACGCTCCCAGGTCGAGAACAAGCCCGTAGTACTTGAATTCCCCTCACTGGAGAAAGATTTTGGCGAAGAAGAGTTCTCACTGCAAACCGCGGCTGGCGAACTCCACGAGGAGGAGATACTCGGTATCTTCGGGGAGAACGGGCTCGGGAAGACGGTGTTCGCGAAGATGCTCGCAGGAGCGCTGGAGCCGGACGAGGGAGAGACGCCCGATATCTCGATATCCTATAAGCCCCAGTATCTAGAGCCGGAAGACGAAACCGTGAGGGCGGCTATCTCTAAACACGTCAACCCCGAAAGCAAGAAGTTCCAGACCCGGATAGTCGATCCGCTCGACCTGGAACAGCTCTACGATCAGGAACTGGAAGAGCTATCGGGGGGAGAGCTCCAGAAGGTAGGCATCGCCATCTGCCTGGCGAGGGACACCGATGTCTACCTGCTCGACGAGCCGAGCGCCTATCTTGACGTGGAGGCGCGTGTCGAGCTGGGAAAGGCGCTTAAGCGGTTCGCCCGGAAGACGGAGAGACCTCTCCTGGTCATCGACCACGACCTGCTACTTCTCGACTACATCTCGGACAGGGGTATCGTCTTCAGCGGAGAGCCCGGAGTGGAAGGGAGAAGCACTGAACCCATGAGGATAGGCGATGCGATGAACACCTTCCTGGAAGAGGTCGGCATCACGTTCCGGAAAGACCCCGATTCAGG
>CAZAII010000107.1:0-2105 GCA_964485165.1 uncultured archaeon
ATTTTATAGTTGGCGGTTAAGAAACCATTAAAAGCATCTCGTGGCAATTTTTAGGTGTGATGACCAATGGTTGAAGTACCAGAAGATGTCGAAGTATCCGATCTCCCCTTCACGCACGCCCGGATCAAGAGGATGATCAGGGAGGAGGCCGATGAAGGACAGTACGTCCGCTCCAACGTCTACTACGGGCTGAACATGCTGCTGGGAGAGATCGCACAGGAGATCATCGAGAACATGATGGACACCGACGCCGCGTACGTCGAAAAACACCATCTCGACCACGCCGCGAGGAAGTACGAGAAAGTGGAGAACATCATCAAGGAGAAGGAGCGCGTCGCCAGGAAGCTTGAAGCTCTTTCCGCCGACGTAGAGCGTCTCTCAAGGGAAGTCGAGCAGTCGGACCACTAGACCTTCCTTCCCCCTTTAATCCTGCCAGTAGCTCCTGTTCTCTCCGGGACCACCACCTATTTGAATCTTATAACACTGCTATAATCCTGCAATGAGATTCGATCTGGAGGTGGTGGCAGAGGACATACTGCCGGCGGTCAGGAGCATAGTGGCGAAGGAGTTAAGCACGGAATACGGCCTGAACCAGCAGGAGATAGCCGACAAGCTGGGGCTCACCCAGCCTGCCGTCTCGCAGTACCTCAGCAAGAGCAGGGCCGACCAAGAGGTCGTTGGGAAGTTAACGGGCGATCCACAGGTCGAACTCATGATCCAGGACATAGTTTCGAAAGCCGCAAAGAACGACGACTACTCGCCGGATATCGCGCAGTTAATCCAGACCGCCAGGGACAAAGGCCTATTCCAAGAAAAGTTCGAAGATACCAGGAAGCTCTAGCGGAAGCCGTTCCACTCGAACTCTTCCGCCTCTTCCTCCGCCTTGAGTATCGACCTTATCCTCGCCATCAACCCTTCCGGGTCACCTATACCGAGATCTGAGTCAAGTACCCGGTCGAGATGGAGGTCGTACTCGTCGCTCCACCAGAAAAACAGCCCTATTCCAGCACCCAGGATAAGCAGGCCCGCGACAGCCATCATGATGGTGCTCCTCATCTGGGCGGATGCGTGTTTCTCCTCCACCGTTTCAAGGGTTTCGGACGCCTGGCTGTATTCCTCGCCGATGCCCTCAAGCGTAGCGTCCGCCTTGTAGTATTCACCGTTATCGACTGCTTTCCTAGCATCCTTCACCTTGTCACGGAAAGAGGTCAAGTTGCTCTCGGCCTGTTCCCTCAACTCGCTGGAGAGACCTGACTCCTTCAGCCGCGTGAAGTTGCCTTCAAGGTTCTGGAGACGCGTCTCGTAGCCTTCAAGTATGCCCTCTATCCTGTCCCTGTCGCTCTTCGCCGCTTTCACCCTGAGCTCCAGGCTTTCGCTAGCATCCAGCGTTGTGCTTGAAACTGTGACAGTCTTCAGACCCATATCGGCCTTCTTGGTCTCCACGTCCATCAGGAAGCTCGTAACGTCTCCCGGGTAGAGGTTGCTGACGGTGTAGGACTCCGTGGTTACGAGGCCTGAGTCTGTGGTGAACGAGACGCTCTCGATGAAGAGCTTGCCGGTGTTCTCGACCGTCACATTGAAGTCGGTGTCCTCGCCGGCGGTTACCTCCACACGGTCGGGGACACGGATATCCACCTTGGGAGTCGCGCTGGGAAGATACTCGAAGTCAAGCGTCTTCGGCTCACTCCAGCGACCCGCGTTGTCCTTCACCTCGACGTAGAGGGTGTGGGAACCGGCGTCAAGAGCCGCAGGATCGGCATCGAAACTTCCCTGGTCACCGTTAGCGTCCAGGACGGTCTCATCGTCATCGTTGCCGTTGAAGTAGTATTCGATTTCGTCGATGCCGGACGCATCCAGCGCGGTGTAGTCGACCGAGAAGTTGGAGTTGATAGTCGCGACATCCGTCGATACCTCACTCAGCGTCGGGTCGGAAGCATCGAAAGTGAACTCGCTTTCACCGCTCTCCTTGCAGTTGCCCGCCTGATCACACACCTCGATGTAGATGTCCTCCGTCGAATCCTCGTAGTCATCCTGGTCAACCGTACACGTGAAGTCGGTCCCGCTGCCAGAGTCGGAATCGATGGTGTCGTCGCTGCTATCGTAAC
>CAZAII010000108.1:0-2094 GCA_964485165.1 uncultured archaeon
GTTTGCAACACGGAGGAAGGAAACTTGAGGAACGACGTACAAAGTTGGGCTGGCAGCAACTCGGTCACGATAGATTCCAACCAGGTTGACTGCACAACGTTGCCGTGAGTTAGTTTAATGCAGCAAAGAGGATGTCAACCCCCGTCTAATCCAATTTTGATTCCTTCTTTTATTCTACACATTTTTAATCAGTTCTCCCCAAAACTTACCTGCAAAGTGATTCCATGGACAAGACCATTGAAGTGATAATGGTGGCGGCGATAGCCATGATAGTTGCGCTCATAGGTTTCATGCTGGTCACCGGGAACGCCGGAGATTTCGGACAGACCACGGGTGATAACAACAAGGGCGCGACCTGTGAGCTACTGTTCCAGAGATACAAGATGGCGGTCCAGTGTTCGCCAACGGAATCCGACACCCCTGCCTCCAGCAAGATTGAAGAGGATGCGGATAACAACGGGGCGGGACAGAACCTTGACTGCCCCCAGGCCTTTACGCCTTCAAATGCCTGCTCATAGCTCTAGCAGGTCTTCTATTATCTCCTCGATTTCCCAGAGCTCGCCGTCTTCGAAATCGCGGTCGGTGTTGAAGCCGATGAGAGGGACAGGGTTGGAGGTGTGGGAGGTGTTGGGGTTGCTTTCTGTTCCCATGTCCTCGCAGTTGCCGTGGTCCGAGGTGACGAGCATGACGTAGTCGGTGTCTTCTACCGCTTCCACTAGTCTTCCGACGTTCCGGTCGACGGTCTCCATGGCGGTGATAGCTGCTTCCAGGTCGCCGGTGTGGCCAACGAGGTCGCCGTTGGGGTAGTTCAGGAGTATGAAGTCGTGCTCCCCTCTCTCCACAGCATCCATCACGATGTCCGTTATACCGTCAGCATGCATCTCGGGTGCAAGATCGTAGGCCTTTATCTTGTCGGACTCGATGAATTCGCGGTCCTCGCCGTCGAATTCGAGTTCGCGCTGGCCGTTGAAGAAGTACGTGACATGGGGTATCTTCTGGGACTCGGTCGCCCTCAACTGCTCCATACCCGCTTCTTCCACCTTCTCGCCCAGGGTGTCTTCGACCACGTGTTTCTCGAACATCACAGCGTTGTCGAAGTCGTGCCTGTAGAGGAACATAGAGCTGAAGTTCGGTCTCACAGGGTTGTCGAACTCGTCGAAATCTTGGTCAAGGAATGCCTCCACGATCTGCCTCTCACGGTCCGCCCGGAAGTTGTAGAACACCAGTTCATCGTCGTCTTCCATGCCCTCATAGCCTTCCTTCACCGAGGGCTGGACGAAGTAGTCGTAGTCTCCCTCATCGTAGGTCTTCTGGACTGCCCCGGCGGGGTCTGAGAACGTGAAACCCTCGGCTTCTGCCATCGCACGGTATGCCTTCTCTGTCCTGTCCCAGTTGTGATCGCGGTCCATCGAGTAGTACCGCCCCATCACGGTCGCTATCTCACACCCGTACTCGTCGCACCAGTCCTCGATCTGGGACAGGAACTTCTCTGCGGACTTGGGAGCAACGTCCCTCCCGTCGGTGAAGCAGTGGATGTAGACATCTTCGATATCGTAACCTGACGCTATCTCTATAAGCGCCTTGAGATGGTCGATGTGGCCGTGGATACCGCCGTCGCTGATTATGCCGGCCAGGTGGAGTGCGTTGTTATCCTTCTCTGCCCTTTCCAGGGCAGATACAAGGGCGTCGTTCCGTTCCAGTTCCCCGCTCTCTATAGCATCGTTTATCCTGCTCAGCCTCTGCGGGATCCTGCGTCCCGCGCCGAGGTGGAGGTGGCCGACCTCACTGTTGCCTGTGTAGCCCCCTGGAAGTCCCACTGCGGGTCCTGAAGCGTCAAGCTCTGCGAAGCCGCCTCCCATCAGCCGGTCGAGGTTTGGTGTGTCTGCGAGCCTGAATGCGTTGCCCTCCTCTTCATCGCGGAGTCCTACGCCGTCCATCACCACGAGCAGTACAGGTCTCATAACTGGTGTTTTCCCCACGGAGGTTTATGTAATCGCTGTGGATTTATTAACGGAGATGCCCATTTGTTTAACTGATGGGCTCGTCTATAAAGGAGAGTATACGGAAGGCCAAGGAGGAGCTGAAAGGCCAGGT
>CAZAII010000109.1:0-2088 GCA_964485165.1 uncultured archaeon
GGCTCGTCCGTCACCAGTATGTTGTACTCCGACAGGTCGCCGTGGACCAGCTCCTCCTGGCTCCACAGCCTCTCAATTCCCTTTATGACGTTCCTGTAGCCGGTATCAGGGTTATCTATCTCTACGTCCTTCAGCTTCGGGAAGGCGGAAAAATCCCGGCCTATGAACTCCATCACGAGGATGTTCCTCTCGACAGCCAGCGGTTCAGGACAGTTTATGACTCTGCGGGCCTTTTCCAGGTTGCGGTACTCCTTTCTGCACCACTCGGTTATCACGGAGCGGCGGTCGTTCTTCACGCCGCGGAACCTCTTGTCCCCCTGCAGGTACCGCTTCATGTCCCTGAAACTACCCGCACGGGTCATGTATATCTTCACCAGCACGCGCTCTTCCCCGGGAGTGTCGGCGAGGAACACCAGCGACTCCTTCCCGGATTCTACGGTGCCGTAGAGCTTCTTCAGCACCTTCCGGTCGGAGAGCTTCAGAAGGGCGCGCTTGGTCCACTCGTCGAACACGTTCTCGAACGCCTTCCTTCCCTCCGAAGAGTCGAATATTCGCCGTCCCTTTTCCTTCCAGCGCTCCCGGACATCGTACTCGCGGTCTTCTTCCATAGAGAAATAAACGCCGTGAATCCTTTTAGAACTAGCCTAGAGGAACTCGCTTATCTCATCGACGTGGCCCCGGTCCTCCAGCCAGCGGGTCTCTGCGTTGGAGTAGCTGTAGACTATGTCCCCCTTCTCGTCGCCCTGTATCTTCCAGGGCTCGACCAGTACGACCTTGTCGCGCTCCACCCACATACCCCTCTTCTTGCTACCAGGGATGCGGCAGATGCGCTCGTTTCCATCAGTGCAGTAGACGCGGTACTTTCCGCCACCCTCCTTCCTCAGGACTACGCCGAGCACCTCCTTTCCCTCGGGTTCACGGACGCGTCCTACTCCTTCTTCATCTTCAGCCATAGAGGAAACTTCCATGCGAGAACTTTTAAACCCAGTCACTCTATCCTGACGGATATGACGTTCCTGTAGACCTCCTGGCCGTCCTCCTCTCCTACCATCTCGTAGGAACGCTTAATATCCGGATCGTAGAGGTCACGCAGCACTGAAAGGATTTCCTTCGCCATCCTTTCAGTTGAGAGGTAGAAGTTGTAGCCGTGGTCCGTCCTGTCGATATTCGATACGAAGTCCTTCCTGTTCTGGTTGGTGAGCTCAGCCGCCCTGTCGGATACCAGATCCGCAACAGAGTCCAGGTTTTCACCTCTCAACTGGATCTTGACCTTGTAGAAACCGCCCTCGAACTTCGCGCATTCAGGGCACTGCTTCCTGTCGAACTCGACCTCGGTGTCGTAGAACGCCTCCAGCTCATCCCTTGACGCGTGGACGCGGACGTGGATGCCCTCCTCCTCCCAGAACTGGAGCTCCATCTCCACATCGCTATCCGAGAACTCGGCGAACTTCTCCCCCAGCTGGTCCTCCAGCGAGTACTCCTCCACCCAGTCACCCTTCTTCCTCATCCTTCCGCAAACAGGGCAGACCACTATCTCGACGGTCTCCGGTATGTCGAGGAGTGTGTTCTTCTCCGGGTAACAGTCACGGCATAGCTTCTTCTCATCGCCGTACAGCTTCTCCACTTCTTCACCGCACCGGGGGCAGAATTTCTCCAGTTCCATGCCAGAAACGTCCGGAGCAAGCTTTAAATCTCAAAGTCTACCTCGTCGCCTCTTTCAAGCTCCAGCTCCTCAAAAGACTCAAGCAGGTACTTGTAGGGTGTTTCAGGCCGGTGGAGCCGCCAGGTCCTCGGGTTGAGGCCGATAGGCTCTGCCCGCTTTCTCTCCACTAAACGCTTGTCCTGGTCGATGAAGTACAGGTGCAGCGGTTCCGGGACGAACACCATGTCGATAGCCGCGTTGTGCTCTTTCGGGAAAGCGAAAAGCATCTTTCCAGAATCGCGGAAACGCATACCCCGGAAGTGGTGGAAAACGTTGTCCGCCAGCCTCGCTTCAAAGTTATCGCCGTTCGCCCGTACCTCCACCTTCCTCATACAGTTTAATGAGAACAGCACCAGTTAAAAAACAGTTCGCCCCCTCAGGGATTT
>CAZAII010000110.1:0-2079 GCA_964485165.1 uncultured archaeon
GGGCGTATCCCCGCGGCCACGGCATCGAGGAGAACGATGACTACGACGGCGACACTGATCCTGACGTGATAGCGTATGCGGCCAGGCTCGGCCTCGAACTCGGCGCCGACATGGTGAAGTGCAAGTACCCTGGCTCGAAGCAGGCCGTGGAGGAGGTGCTTTCCGTGACCGGCCGCATGAAGTTCGTGATGAGCGGCGGTTCGAAGAGGAGCGACGAGGAGTTCCTCCAGGACGTCTACAAAGTTATGGACGCCGGTGGCAACGGCCTCGCTGTCGGCAGGAACGTGTTCCAGAGGAAGGAACCGGAAGACATACTTGACAAACTTGAAGGCGTGGTCTTCGAGGGCAAGAAACCCGCCCAGGTACTGTGACCATGAACCGGGAAGAGGTAGTGGACAAGGTCATCCGCGAGGTAGCAGAGGCAGCCCCTCACATCTCCTCGGGTCTTCTCCACAGGCGCGAGTACGTCGGCGACGAGAACCCCTCGAGCGAGAGACAGATGGAGGCGGATGTCTGGGCCAACGAGTTCCTGAAGGAGTTGATAACCTCTATCGAGGGAGTCGGCGAGTTCGCGTCTGAAGAGGAGGAAGAGGTCACCGACTGCGGCGAGGGATTCGCGGTTGCTATCGACCCACTTGATGGCTCGTCGAACATCCCGACCAACAACCTCATCGGGACAATCGTCGGCATCTACAATGGCGAACTCCCCTGTAGCGGCGAGAACCTGGTAGCGGCTTTCTACGTCGTCTTCGGACCACTGACGACGATGGTGGTGGCAAGGGATGGAGAGGTCAACGAGTACGTGATAGAGGAGACGAAGGGAGACCAGGTGGAGCTACACCTCTCCGGCGAGGACCTGGAGGTGCCGGAACCCTACATCTACGGCTTCGGGGGCAACAAGAACTGGAGGGACGAGTTCCGTGAGCTGGAGTCGGATATCCAGGAGGACTACAAGCTGCGGTACGGCGGCTCTCTCGTCGGCGACTTCAACCAGATGCTCCACCACGGCGGCATCTTCGCCTATCCTGCCAGAGAGGACTACCCCAACGGCAAGTACCGCCTCATCTTCGAGGGCAATCCGATGGCTTTCATCATCGAGAACGCGGGAGGCGCGTCGAGCAACAGCGAGAAGTCGATACTCGAGGTCGAGGCCGAGGAGCTCCACCAGCGCGTGCCCTTCTTCGCGGGCCACCCGGACATGGTAGAGAGGATAGAGGAGGAGCTGGATTGAGACCGTACCGAAGGGGAGAAAGTTTTTAAAAAAGTTTTGGAAATCTATGACCATGTCGCAGGACGCAGCTGAAGCTGGAAGAACTGAAGACGATTCTGGAGAGCTTGATGAAGTTGAAGAAGCCCTTGACGGGACAGGATTAACTGAAGACGATTTAGAAGAGGTTTCCAAGCCTGAGGATAGTTCTGAAAACTTTGAAGGTGTTTTAAGCTATGAAGGAGACTTCCTTTACGTCGGCAGCGGCGGCGGGGCTTTCCGGGATGGCGTCGATGAGGACCTGAACATGGCGACGCTGGACCCCCGGGCCCGTGGTAGACACGGACAGCCGCTTTACGGCGGTAACCCTGCGGACCATTCGGATGTCAACGCCGCCATAGCTGACGCGGAAATGTCCGGCGTGACTTACGTGATAGATGACTCGCTTGCGGAGGTGCTCTCCTACAACGACTGGGAGACAGAGGTCGATCCGGGTGCGGCTGTGCGTGAAGCGCGTGAATGGGCGCTGGAGCTGCTTAAGGTCGGTGAGCTCAGCGGGATAGTCGTCTCGAACGGCGTTGATGGTGAGCACGCGGCGCCCGTGGACTTCCGGATGGGGGAGCGCTACAACGGGCCGGAGGATGACGTGGTGCCTTCCGCGGTGCTTGACACATTCGCGAACACCCTGAAGATGAACGGCTGGAAGGAGGAGTACAGCGATGTCGGGGATGACAGGGCGGAGCTGTATCTGGTGCCCTAGTCGAAGTAGTCCATTATGTTCTCGCGGTCGAATATGTTCTCCTGCCCTACCTGCTTTTTCAGCTTCTCGGCGGTCCTTTTCCCTATCAGCTTCTTCAGCTTCTCGAACCCGG
>CAZAII010000111.1:0-2034 GCA_964485165.1 uncultured archaeon
TGTAGTCATCGCTGTACTCGACGACGAGGCCTTCAGGACCCTCGTACCTGTCCACTATACCCGCGTCGTAGAGGTCACGGAGAGCGTCCCAGAGCGGTCCGCGCCTCTGCTGGCCGTATTCTTCCTCCCACCGGTTGACCATCGATGCCAGGTCCGCGCTACCTGCTTCAAGCATCTCAAGTACGTTCTCCAGCGAATCCTTCTGCGTCTCCAGTTCGTTTATGGCGTCCTGTGTAGCCTGTTTCGTTATCTGTTCGGCTTTTTCAGTCCCTGTGGTTTCCGCGGCTCTATCACGGTATTCCTCGATGGTCTCATCCTCCCGCCTCTTCGCAGCTGTCTCCCTTTCGAGAAGATGTTCGAGCCGGCGCTCCTGCTTCCCGGTGAAGCTCTCCACCAGTGGTATGAACTCGTTTCTGTCTTTCTCGATTTCATCCCTCCACCTCGCGGTATCGACCTCGAATATCTCGTCTGTCCCCAGTGGATACTCCAGCGTCGTCCTTCCCAAGTTGAGCCCCGGGAGGTCTTCGGCCAGCCAGGCGTAGACAGCGGCCTGGTACCCGTGCTCGTCTCTCGGGAGTTCGCCTTTCCTGCTCAGTTTTATCTCCCTGATCTCGTCCCGGATTTCGCCATCTTCCAGCCTGGGAATCACCAGGTCTGCCCGACCTCTCACACGTTTTTCCTCGTCTTCGAGCCATCTCTCGGGCTCCATGCCCTGACTGGTGTATAGATCCTCGATATCATCCCACCATGTCCTTGACCGGTGGCCGGCGACCTGGTTGAGTGTCTGCCTCACGGTCCTGCCGTAGAAGTCCTGATCAAGCACCTTGCTTGGATCGACGTCGTACTTCGGTGACTGGAGCTCGTGGAGGCGTCTCTCTATCTCTCCAGTCGCCCTGTCTCTTATCCCGTCAACCAGTATCCTGTAGAACTTCTCGCCTTCATCTCTGATATCACCCCGGAAGTCGGTCATCCCGGGTTCCCGCCCTGACATCAGGTACTGTAGGTCGGCCTGGATCAGGCCTGCGAGAACGACCTCCTGTGGCATCTTGCCGTAGAGGATCTCGGAGTTGGAGTACTCCTCGTCGATGTCTATCGACACGCCTTTATCTGCTATCGCGCCGTGTACCCTCTCCTCGTCACCGAACCGGTAGTTCGAGAGGTCGGTGACTGACACCGGGAAATCGCGGCTTTCCATGTAAATCGCCTAATTATTACTTGCAAGTAACATTTAATAGTTGGAGGATTCGGCAGATGTCTCTATTGCGCGGTAACCGACCGTGTTGCCGAAGGGCGCGTCGTAGCTGGCATCAGGCCTCTCCGCGTTTTCTAGCGACCAGAGAAAATCGTGCACATCCTCATATCGGCGGGCTGCCGCAGAGCCGAGTCCCTGCACCTTCTGGAAGACTTCGGCCGCTTTCTCGCTCTTTATCGCCCGGGGGAGACCGAAAGGTATCAGGAAATCCGTCTTCTCGTACACCACCTCATATCCGTCTACCAGCTCCTCTATCTCGTCGTGGGATGTAAGGTGGCTGTCCATGGGCATCTCGTCGTTGTAGATATCGCGTGGGCTCTCCTTACGGAAATAGTCGAACACGAAGCCTTCTCTCGCGACTCGGTCTGCCTCAGCCATCATCTTTTTGCTTGGATCGCTGTCAAGCAGGTGGAAAAGCCGGGGTAGAACGATGTAGTCGACCGCGTTATCCTTGAAGCCTAGCTGGGTCGCGTCCGCCTGTACGATGTTCTCCGAACGATTGTTTTCGCTCATGTAATCCGTCATCGGCCTGCTCGCATCCACGGAGACGACTTCGAACCGGTCTGAGAGCTGCTGGGAAAGGAGACCGGTGCCCGCCCCCAGTTCCATAACTGTGTCCCCCTGCTCCACGCCCAGCTCTTCCAGGCCTTCCTCGAAATTGGCCGCCTGCTGTTCCAGCACCCTCTGGCCGCCGGGTGTGGCGTAACGCTCCCTTTCATACTTCTCAGGGTTCTGGTAGTGGTCTTCGTCGTCATCCAGCCACGAGAATATCATATCGAAAT
>CAZAII010000112.1:0-2017 GCA_964485165.1 uncultured archaeon
CAGGACGAGTTCTTCCCCTGTCTGGTTAGCTACCTTTGCTCACCCCAGATGCGTATACCCCGGATAAAGCAGATGCACGACAGCATAGCCCAGAAATGGGGCGAAAGAATCGAGTACGGTGGGAGAGAACTCCAGCGTTTCCCCACCCCGGAGGAACTCAGTGACGCCACTGAACAGGAGCTCCGTGACCTCGGTGTCGGCTACCGTGCGGAGTACATAGTCGAAACCACCCGCATGGTGAGTCGGGGAGAAATAGACCCGGGAGAGATAGCTTCGATGTCTTACCCGGATGCCCGGGAGGAACTGAAGAAGCTTCACGGCGTTGGGGACAAGGTCGCGGACTGTGTCCTGCTTTTCTCGCTTGGCTTTCTTGAGGCAGCACCTCTGGACACCTGGGCGAAGAAGGCGCTGAAGTCGCATTACCCGCATCTACACTCGGAGAAGTACGGGGAAGCTTCTGAAAACCTCCGCCGCTATTTCGGTGAGAACGCAGGCTACGCACAGGAATACATCTTCCATGCCGCGAGGAACGGCGTCCTGGATGTGTAAAAGACTAAACTCTTTCTGAGAATGGCCTCTTTATGGAGGTACTCGAGAGGCACCGTTACGCTGCAGCCGCGATAGCGGGTATGTCGCTGCTGGGTGAGGGCGCGCTGATATTCGAGATGTCTCCGGTGACTGTCTTCACCTCGACCCTGCTAGGAGGCATCGCTGGGATTTACTTCTACGCCTACGGCTTCGGTGATGAGGAATGAGGATAAAACTGATACGCGACGATCTCGATGAACAGGTCGAAATAGAAGTCGAGTTCGGTGATGAACCGACTGTTTCCGATCTTCTTGACAGCGAGGGCATCGAAAGTCAGGAGGTGCTTGTATCCCGCAACGACACGATAATCTCGGGAAAGCACGTTCTTGAGGACGGCGATGTGGTGAGGGTGTTCGACGTGATTGCGGGGGGCTGAACTTTTTATGAGTGAATGTTCTAAACACTAGGTGATGGAGTTCTTCGACCTGGACGGGAAGGATGATGAAGACATAATCTTCGACATCTTCGACCTGAATTCTCTCCAGCAGACCATATTCGACGAACTCGAGGACTCCAGGATGACAGTACAGGAACTTGCGTCTCGGGTCGACAGGAACCGTTCGACGGTGCAGAGGGCTCTCCAGGAGATGCTTGACAAGGACCTGATAATGAGGGAGGGCAAGACTGACAAGACTGTCTACTACGTTTACACCACGCTCCCGATGGACCAGATAAAGGAGGTAACCCATGAAGTGCTCGACGAGTGGCATGAAAAGGTCAAGCAGAAACTTCTCTAGAACTTCCAGAACAGGAAGCCGAAGTAGCCGAGTGCGACCAGTTCACTGAAAAGCTTGAAACGCGGCTGTAGCTCGACGCCGGTGATCGCCATGATTGCTGCAAGGGTGACTATCCCGACTAGTGTCGGCCTCGAATACTTCATTATCTTTTCCCCGAAGGATTTCCAGTCGAGCTGTTTCCTGTAAGCGAGTTCTCCGAGGTGGAGGACGAGGAAGTATTTCATCAGGACTGTGGAGACCAGCCAAGACTGTCTCACCAGTTCGTAGATCACTGATACTGCCAGCTGGAGAACCATAAGGTAGTTTAAACTCCGGGAACTCTTAAACAGTTCGGGACTATGCTTCCTGCTCCTGAGGCTCTTTCTCCGGGACTTCGCTGGTCTGGAAGTCCTTGATGATAACTATGTCGTCGATGGCCTCTACCATGTGGTAAGGTATCACGACGTTCTTCGCCCCACCGACCTTCTGTGCAAGGTAAGATCCTTTCTTCGCCCCTACCACTATCGCACGGACGGCGAACTTCCCCATGTTGAGCTCTACATCCTTCAGGGTTCCGCAGTAGGCGCCTTTCTTGGTGAAAACGTCTTTGTCGGTGATGTCTGAAAAGTCAATAATGTTCTGAGCCATCTAGGTTACAACCTCTACAAAGCGAAAATGCACTCTAGAAATTTAAATAGCTTGTCCGGATTCAG
>CAZAII010000113.1:0-2006 GCA_964485165.1 uncultured archaeon
GACGCGGGTTCAAATCCCGCGCTCCGCGCTCTTCTCGTATGCGAAGAGTGCTCGATAGCAGGGTTATCAGGTCATCCCAGTCGCTGAACGGCGGCTGTGGAGCTATTATAGCTCGTGCGGAGAGTGCCGTGCACCTCGAGACCCCTGTAACTAGGCTCAACAGATATCAGTTCTTCGAAGCTTTCCGGGTACTCACTGACCAGAGCGTCGTATTCCTCTAAAATATTATTTTTTCCGGTTTCCTCCCCGGGAACCATGTCCGGGTTGAACCCCATAACCTCCTGTACTAGCTCGCCATCCGAGTTCTCCTCGGCAGGCATATATACTTCAAGCCATCCTTCCCCGGTCTCTGTGGCCTGTCCATCAAGACCTTTGACAAATTTCAGGGTCATCCGGAAAGTCACTTGGGCCCGAAACTTTTAAGTTGCCTGCCTCTCTGCCATCTTCACTATTATCGTACGGAGATCCGGCAGTTCATTGAGTATCTCCTGTAAAACCTCGAAGATCTGCTCCATCTCCTCTCTGAAGTCACGTGGTTCTTCCTTCTGGCTGTAATCCCTGACCTCGTCCATGTAGCGTATAAAGCCCTGAAGCTCTTCAAGACCGCCCTGCCTGTAGTAACTATCCAGCCGGTCCAGGTCTTCAATCTCCAGGCTAGGTTCTATTTCCAAGTCGATGTCGATACTTAGTTCCTCTTCTAGGTTCTGGATGCTCCTTTCGAATACCCCCAGGTGTTTGTGGTACTCACGACCCGCTGCAAGCAGTTCCCCAAGGTCCCTGTCCTCCTCCAGCGCTCGGCCCGCAGCCTGGAGGTCTGCGTGGAGTTGCTGGAGCTCCCTTTCAAAGACCTCTGCGACTTTAATAAGTAGCTTTCGCTCCTCCATTGATTCATAGGTCCCCCTCTCCATGGAGGGAAGTTTCTCAGGAATCCTGTCCTTCAGGCCTTTCACGTACTGGCTGAGGGGCTCGAACCACGGTTCTTTGGACTTCTCAAGGTCCCAAACACCTCTAACCCATTCCAGGGGTATCTCTCTTTCCACTGCAAAGTTGACCATCATAGCCTGCGGCTTGTAACGCTCCATCTCCTCAAAGCTACCACCAAGCGGGAAGTCCATGGCCTTCTGGCAGAAAGCCTGGAATTGTTCCACATCCCGGAACATCTCCACCCCGTGCGAATCTCTCATCATTTCCTCTTGGGACTGTGCGTAGACCCAGGTATCTTCTCCCGGTGTCTTGTTCTTGAGATGGGGGTTGTGGAAATAGGTGTGAAGATTCTGTGTGGGAACCTCAACTCTCAGCACGATTGGGTGGGCGCCATACTCGTGCTTTTTCTCTAGGGCGTACATCGCGGCGGTTTTCAGGAAGCCCATGTAGAAGCCGTTGCTCGAAGCATCGAACTCATCCGCCTCAACACCTTCGAACTGTTCCTGCCTACCGTTGCTGGCGGTGAAATACCGCATCTCCAGAACGCTCCGGGGGTTTCTAGATCCCTCTCGGGTGTACTCGCTCGTGTAGAACGCGGACCGGGTCGCACCATGATACAGAACCGCAGTTTCATGCTGATAGGGAAAGGTAGGTTTACCGGCTTTCAGGAAATCTTCGGAATGCCACGGACCTCCCATTAACAAGATTTACGGCCGGGTTAAAATAAAGTTTACGAGCCGGACACCTTAGCCAGTTTTGAACTCTACAGTCGAATCATGGAAGGCCGAACCTGGGAGCCGATATCGATGAAAACATTGGGGTGCATCTGCGGCACTTCCTCGACCACCACAACAACCCGAAGCACGGCACGAAAAGGACGACTTCAACCTAGCTTCCCAGTTTCACGTAAATCCTTCGTATCCTGCGTCTTCATCCTCAAGGCCCAGGTCTTCGTCGCCCCCCATCAGTCCTGCCCTGCGAATCTATCACCATTCGTTCCTCCACGAAAATCTCTCAATAGAGCTCCCCGCCGTCCGGCACTTTTTTCTCAGGGGAGACAAGCACCGGGTTCCCGTCCTCAT
>CAZAII010000114.1:0-1982 GCA_964485165.1 uncultured archaeon
GCGATGATGTTGTCGTCCTGCTCCCCGTCGTCGTCCATGTAGAGGATGCCTACAGGGCGGACCTCTATCACGCATCCGGGGAAGGTGGCGTGTGTCGTCAGGACGAGGATGTCCATCGGGTCGCCGTCCTCATAGTAAGCCCGTGGTATGAAACCGTAGTCGCCGGGATAATGCACCGCAGAGTGTAGAACACGGTCGAGCACGACGCTCTCCTTCTCCTTGTCGTACTCGTACTTGTTCTTCGTTCCCGTGGGATTTTCGATTACAGCGTAGATCTCTTCAGGCGGGTTGGGACCTGTCTCGTAGTCCTGCCATTTGTTGACCATCGGTTATCAGGTGAACAGGCCGTTCCGAACCTTTTATTTGCTTCGTAAACTACGGCGGTTTTCGACAGGTTTTTGATTTTAAACCTCTTAGCGTGACTTATGGAGAGAGAAGAAGTCCGGGATGTGGTACGGAAAAACTACAGGATGCTTGAAGAGCTCTACCTTGAGGAAATAGAAGATACATCCTACGGGTTCCTTGCCTGGAGTTCGACAGATTACGGCGACACCAATATCTTCTGGAACCACGCTGTTATAACCGGGAGAGTGGACAGTGCTGATCCAGAACTGGAACGCATCGAAAAATTCTACCGGGATAAAGGAAGGGTTCCTGCACTCTATATCCCGGAAATAGGTGAGACCGGTATCAGGAACCAGTTAGGAAGCAGGGGTTTCGAGAAGGCTTTTACCGACGCCTGGATGTTCTATTCCGGAAGCTCACCTGAGATCCGAGAGGATGTGGAAATCCGGAAAGTGGACTCGGTGGAGGATATGCAGAGGTTCGTCGAACTTTTCTACAGGTCACACGCCCCTGACCTGGATGACCCGTATGCAGGTCTCTCGAAAGCCTACGGCGAACAGCTGGAAAAAAGCTTCAAGGGAAGTAGAGGTAGTGTGGTGGTGAAAAACTTCCTCGCACTGGTTGGAGACGAAGAAGTCGGGCATGTCACCTCTATCCGTTATGGCGGGGTAGCGGCCCTTTTCAACCTGGGCACGGTGCCTGAAAAGCGGGGAAAAGGGATTGGTAGTGGGGTCCTGCGGCGGGGAGTTGAAAAACTCCGGGAGAACGGTGTGGAAAAGATCTTCCTGCAGACCGAGAAAGGTAGCGGGAACGAGGATTTCTTCGAGAAAAACGGCTTCAGTACGGAGTTCGTGGCTGACGGATTTTCAAAGGAAGAGTAGGTGTATCGACTAAAGCAGATAGCTACTCCTTCTTGGGTGTGGAGGACAGTCTCACCATGGAGATGTTCTTGATGGTTCCACACCTGCTGCAGACCACTTTCACCCAGTCCACGTTCGGTTTTTCCACGGGGTTGACGTGTAGATCCTTACCGCAGTTGTCACAGCTTGCTGTCATCAGGCTCTTCCTCTTGGTTAGGTAATACGTGCCCATCTATATAAGCCTAACTTGGAGCCTGGTAACCAGAAATTAAAAAGGTAATAACTGAACCTAGCTTATAGGTAGGGGTTCGTGGTCTAGCTGGTTATGACACCGCCTTGACAACCGAACATCCTCGCAGAGATGTGAGGCCAAGAAGATCTCTGATCTTCGATTCGGACAAATTGGCGGAGATCCCCGGTTCAAATCCGGGCGAACCCATCCTTATTTCAACTGCCTCTAACTTAACTCCAAATCTGTGTTCACTAAAGAGTAAAAAATAAAAGAATTGTTCCAAAATTTAGGCTGTGGTGCAAACAGATGAAACATGAAAATCGGCTTCCAGAAACCAGATTCGGTGCAGGACTACTGACAAAACTCGAAGGCGGGGACGCTTTCGTGCTACCTATCCGAGATAACGGTCCTATCGCACAGCCCAAGAGAATCGACGGTCAGATGGGGATAAAGGAAAAAGATGAATCCGTTGAGGAAGCTCAGGCACGTGAAGGAACCGAAGAAACAGCTTTTGTAAGAGAGACAGAAGATCTGGTGGAGCTAGG
>CAZAII010000115.1:0-1916 GCA_964485165.1 uncultured archaeon
TCCTGCATGCTCCTCGCCTTCCAGGTGAAATAGCTGAAGCCCAGCAGGAAGAACACGATGGCGGTCATCACCGGGTTGGTCATCATCGACGCAGTTTTCCATGCCCTCTCCCCGCTTGAGAGACGGTAGACGAGCCAGCCAACGGTGAACATCACGACGAGCGCTGGCACTGCGCCGGCTGAGGGATAGACCCGGTAGGCAGCGTAACCTGCGGCGGCCCCTATCACGATTAGAAGCAGCGACCTGTTCTCCATGGAGTGTAAACGAGGAGTTAACGGATAAAAGAGTTTAGAGCAGTATCCAGTTCATGGATTTCTCGGTGAGAAGACAGGCAGGGCAAAGGATAAGATGCTTCGAGCAGCCCCGGGATTCCGACGTGCAGATGGTTTTCATCCCCGGTCCCTTCGACCCCGAGATCTGGGAGCACCAGCTCAGGTACTTCTCGAAGAACTACTACACGCTGTGCTGCGCCACCGAGGAAAGTGATTTCAGCTCGGAGAAAGAACTGCTCGAACACCTGCTCGAAAAGCCAGGAATGGAGAACGCGGTCCTTGTGTCTTTCGGGCCTGGAAACGCCCTCCTCCAGTCGGTGGAGGAACACGAGAAAGTTGTAGCCACCGTGATGACCGGCGCGACCGAAAATATCCGTCTCAAGCTGCCGGAAAACATCTACACCGGTCTCGGCTACATCGCCAGACAGCCGAAGATAGCCAAGAAGCTTTTCTTCTCCGATACAACGGATTACCGCATCGTCAAGAAGTTCACCGAAGAAGTCGATATGCCTGACCACTCCGCGCTGAAATCCTTCTCGGAGAACTATTCGATCCGCAAACCCGTGAAGAACTCGCTACTGCTCCACGCCGACAGGGACAGGTTCTCATCCCGCGAATTCGCGAAGAGCCTGAAGCCCAATGTCTACATCAGCCAGATAAAGGACGCGGGCAGTTTCAGCTTCTACGAGAAACCGGAAGAATACAACAAGGCCGTTCTCGACTTCCTGAACCGGCTGGAAGGATTCGTAGAGAGCAGGAACGTCAAGAAGACGCGGCAGAGGAACCGGTCGCTGAGAGAGTTCGAGAGGGATAAGCCCAAGGCGGTGATCCAGCGCTGATAGCCGGCCTCATACTGAAGGAGAGCGTCGAAGAGGGATCACAGCTCGCATTCCTAGAAGAGGAGCTGGAATGTGTTGCTGTCTCCACCAACGAGGAGATAGCGGACGCCATAGAGCAGAGGAAGCCAGAGGTAGTAGCGGTCGACGCCGGCCAGGAGGAGGGCAGTGCGGAGTTCACGGAGGATGAGCAGGAGCTGAAGGAGGAGGGCTACACATTCACCCCTTCCTCACACAAGAAGGTCCAGAACCGGAGACTCCAGGCCCTGAAATCCGAGCTGTTCAGCAGGATGGGTGGTTCCGCGCCCGCACTCATACGTTTCGAGCCCCATATCACCGCGGGAGAACTTGCTATCCACGGCGATGACGGACTGGAATCATATGGCATCGACACATCGGGTATCCGGTCCGCGGAGCAGTTCGACGCCGCCCTGGGAGCGGTGACAGCACGGTTCTACCAGCAGAACCAGGCGCGCGACATAGGTATCATAGTACCGGAGAACATGGAAGAAGACTAGGTGTAACTCCGCGTCTTCCCCGAACTTCCGCACTCCAGCTCATCGACCTCTAACCCGAACTCCTCCTCCCGGAAATCCCATGCATCGAAACCTCCAGGGTTTTCCACCCACAACAAAAAGCTTAAAAGCATTTTATTATTAAAAGGTGAATACAGGGTCAGTATTCATGGGGATGGAAAAGTTCTACAGGACAGTCCGGCACACGTTCGGTATCGACAAGGAACAGATGAAGTCTGAGGTCAAGCAGGAGGTCGTGCACGAACTCCGGGAAGAACTCAAGGAAGAAGTAT
>CAZAII010000116.1:0-1870 GCA_964485165.1 uncultured archaeon
ATAGCTGATATCCCCTACGGCGGGGCGAAGGGAGGAGTGGTGGTGGAACCCGGCGAGCTCTCGGAGTCCGAGCTGAAAAGGCTTTCCGAGAACTATATATCGGCGGTTTCGGATGTCATCGGAGTCAACACGGATGTACCCGCCCCTGACATGAACACCGGGGCAAGAGAGATGGCCTGGATGATGGATGAGTACTCGAAGATGCAGGGAGAGGCCACGCCCGGCGTGATAACCGGGAAGCCGGTCGAGGCGTTCGGAAGCAAGGGAAGGGCGGAGGCGACTGGCTACGGCGCGGTCTACGTCATAGAAAAGATAATCGAGGAGGAAGGCCTTGAGCCCTCCGAACTGACAGCAGCGATTCAGGGATTCGGGAACGCGGCACAGCCGGCCGTAGAAAAATTGATCGATATGGGTGTTAAAGTGGTCGCGGTCTCAGACTCGGAGGGCGCAATCTACAGCGAGGACGGCTACACCTACAAGGAACTCACCGACTGTAAACGGGATAAGGGAACAGTCTGCAAGGTCGGCAACGGCCTGACTAACGAGGAGCTGCTAGAACTCGATGTCGACTTCCTTATCCCTGCCGCAATCGAGAACGTGATAACAGAAGAGAACGCGGAAGACGTTGAGGCGGACTACATAGTCGAGATAGCTAACGGGCCGACCACGAGGGAGGCGGACCGTATCCTTGAAAAGAACGGCGTCACTATGATACCGGATGTCCTGGCCAACTCTGGAGGGGTAACAGTTTCCTACTACGAGTGGGTCCAGAACCGGACAGGCGAGTACTGGGAGAAAGATGTGGTGCTCCAACGTCTCCGGGACAACATCCAGGGCGCGTTCGAACAGTTCCGGGACCTCAGAGAACGCGAGGATGTCTACGGCCGTAAAGCCGCATACATGATAGCCGCGAAGAAGATAGTTGCGGCTATGGAGGCCCGCAGTTGAGTTAGAAGTTCCTCTCCTTCCGCCGCCAGTATATTAGAAGCAGTACCAGTAGAGCAAGCGCCCCGTACCAGTAGGGCGTCAAAGGCGGTAGCAGGAAAAGGGCCGCCAGGAGCACCACCGTGGCGGCCGAGAACTTTATGGATTCTACAGCCTCTCTTGGGTCGAGGAGATACGCTATCCCGAGCCCTGTGATGAGACCTCCCAGATGGGCTATCCGGCCTATACCGACCTCTGAAACCCTGTAGAGCTCGAGTGATGCGAGAACAGTCTCCTGGAAGATGAAGAACAGGCCAAGCAGGACGACGGAGAAAAGGCTTCTTATGATGGGCAGGGAGAAGAAATGGACCACCGGCAGTTCTTCAAGCATGGAGTCGGTAGGCACCAGCAAGGTGGCGGCCGCCATCACCCCCATGATGCCCGCCGAAGCCCCTATGGCGAGTTCTCCCTGGCCGAGGAATAGAAGGGATGCCGACGCACCAGCCAGGGCGGAGGCGGAGAACAGCAGGAGGAAGACCCCAGAGCCCAGCCTCCGCTCGAGCGGTTTTCCCGTGACTAGGAGCACCAGGGAGTTGAAGACGAGATGTGCGACGCCGCCGTGGACGAATACATGGGTCAGGAAGCGGTAGTACTCTCCCGTTGTCATCGCCCCCAGTTCAAATGCATAGGTCTCGACGAAAGCGTTGACCGCCTCTGTACCTCCAGTCAATGCGAGGTTGATTTGGTTGGCGAAGACCAGGAAGAATGCCATTATCAGGAGGAGGGTCACCGGCGACTCCTCCATACTTTCCAGGAAGCCGAGCACCATAAGTCCTTTTTCACAGCTCCGGTATAACTATCCTTTCATCCCTCCTGAAACCTTAGCAGGACCTCGCACCATTTATAAGTTTTGACACTGATTGTAGTCTTGCTCGCCGTGATAAGC
>CAZAII010000117.1:0-1860 GCA_964485165.1 uncultured archaeon
CCGGGTCTCCACGTTGCCGCAGTTCAGGCACTTGAACTTTACATCTTCCATTTTACCTTCCCACCTCCGGTGCCAGAATGCGGCCTCCTCCCTTTATAAATAAGCGGGGGCTGTTCCAGGAATTCCGGTAGAAACCGGTGTTTTATAAACAAGCCGTGAAGACCTGGTCCTGTGGTACGATGGCAGAGACAGCAGAACTTGACGTGAAAGCTCTGGGGATATCAGTTGGCGCTGTGGCAGGCGGCTCGATGGCCCTGCTTGGGGTGGCCGCCATGTTCGGCTACGGTAGCTCCGCAATGGAAATGATCGCAGGGTTCTACATCGGATTTGACTCTACACCAGCCGGAATCGTTCTCGGCGCCATATACGGATTCATAGACGGCGCTATAGGCGGTGTAGCCGTGGCATGGCTTTACAACTACTTCTCGGACAGGTTCTAGGCCTCCGCTTTCTGCTTCGCCCACTCGTATCCCTCGTCTTCCAGCCTGTGCGCGATTTCCGGGCCTCCTGACTCCACTATCCTTCCATCCACCATGACGTGGACACGGTCGGGCTCGACGTAGTCGAGTATCCTCCTGTAGTGGGTGATCATCAGCAGCCCTATCTCCTGCTCTTCGGTGAGAGTGTTGATCCCCTCTGCAACGACCTTGAGGGCATCGATGTCAAGGCCCGAATCTATCTCGTCGAGGACAGCGTACTTCGGCTCAAGCACCGACATCTGGAGTATCTCCATCCTTTTCTTCTCGCCGCCCGAGAAACCGGCGTTGAGGTAACGGTTGGCGAAATCCGTGTCCATGTCGAGGAGCTCAAGTTTCTCCGTCAGCAGATCGCGGAAATCGGAAGTCGGGACAGGGTCCTCATCATCCTCTCTCCGGGCATTGATCGCCTCCCGGAGGAACTCAGCGACAGTGATGCCGGATATCTCGCTGGGGTACTGGAAAGCGAGGAAAAGACCTTCACGCGCGCGTTCGTCCGCCTCCTCACCCGTGACTTCCTCGCCGTCGATGAAAATCCTGCCCGCGTTCACATCATAGTTCGGGTTGCCCATGAGTGCATGGCTCAGGGTGGACTTGCCCGAGCCATTGGGACCCATCAGTGCGTGTATCTCACCAGGCTCGACCTCAAGGTCGACACCCTTCACGATCCTGTCGTCCTCGATAGAGACCTCGAGGTCGCGGACTTCCAGACTCATGTTCTTTTAGGTGAGCCTGAACTTTCTTAAGAACGGTAGTCCCGCGGAGTCACTCCTCCGCCAGCGCGTCCTGGACCGCTTTCAGCCCCAGCACCGCGCACTTCCTCCGCATCGGGGAGACGTCGATTCCAAGCAGGTCCACCACCCAGTCGCCGTCAAGCTTCCTCACTTCCCCTGTCGACATACCGGCCAGCTCGTCGGAGAGAATGGATACAGCCGCGGTGGAAATCGCGCAGCCATCCGTTTCATGTCGTATATCCTCGATCCTGTCTTCTTCAACCTCGACGTATATGTGGACCTGGTCGCCGCAGTTCGGGTTTTCCTCCTCCGACTCTCTCGCGTCCTCCAGCCGTCCCTCGTTCCGCGGCCTCTTGTAATGGTCAAGTATCTCGTCCCGGTACATCAGTCGAAAACACACCTCGTGCTTTCGGACTGTCGGAGAAGATTTTCGATCCTCGCCATCTAGAAAACCTCCTTCACTTTTTCTACTCCCTGCACCAGGCTTTCTATGTCTTTTTCATCATTGTAGAGGTAGGTGGAAGCTCTTGCGGTTCCAGGCACACCCAGTGACTCCATCAGGGGCTGTGCGCAGTGGTGGCCGGCACGGATGGAGACTCCATCCTGATTGAGCACCTCCGCGATGTCGTGGGGATGGACACCCTCCATGA
>CAZAII010000118.1:0-1836 GCA_964485165.1 uncultured archaeon
GGACGGAGACAAGAAAACCCTCGCAGTCGTCCAAAGGAGCGAGACACAAACAGCAGAAATCCTACAGGTAATCGAAGACATGAAATATTCTCTATCCATTGAAACACGGGGTGTATCCGGGTAATGCAGATCCCAGTCAGATGTCTCAGCTGTGGGAAAGTCATAGGCGACAAGTGGAACGAGTTCAGGGAACGCACCGAAGGCGGCGAGGATCCGAAGGAGGTCCTGGACGATCTCGGGCTTGAGAAGTACTGCTGCAGGACCATCTTCCTTACACATGTCGACACCAACGAGGAAGTCGGCGAGCACAAGATCACGTGATTTATTTAGGCCTCTGGACGGAGAATCCAGTATGAACCTCGTCTGGAACATAAACGTTGACAAAAAGATAGTCATCGCAGGAATTCTGATAGGCATACTCCTGCTCGCACCGGTTTTCGTCTTCGGCCAGTTCAGGCTCTACGGCGAGGCCGGCTTCTTCGTGCTGGGCGGCTACTTTCTCGCGATAATGCTTTTCCTGGCAGGTTTCCAAGAATACAGGCAGTTCACCCTCATCCGGGACACCCCTACCTCGAACATCCGGTCGATGCCCATGGGGACGGTCGAGATACAGGGCAAGGCGCGGAAACTGAACGATGTCCTGAAGTCTCCCTTCTCCGGAGAGGAATGCCTTTTCTACAAGTACGAGATAGAGGAGTACGAGAGGAGCGACGACCACAACTACTGGAGGACCATCGACAGCGGCTTCAAGGGTGTGCGGTTCGGCCTCGACGATGGAACAGGAGCGGTAGCAATCAACCCGGAGGGCGCGGAACTGCAGATGCCTCACGACAACCAGATAACCGCGACGGGAGACAACGTCAACGAGCACGTAAAGGACTTCGTGAACGAAGAGGCCGGCATCGGGACGGGTGAGGGTGTCTGGATATTCGATGAGCGCCGCCGGTACACCGAGACATATCTGGCACCGGGCGAGGAGGTCTACATATTCGGCTACGCAGATACGGAAAGAGACGAATCAGGAAGAGAGAGCCCCGTAATCAGGGACAACCCCAGCGTGCCGATGTTCATGATATCTGATAAATCCGAGAAAGAGCTCAAGAGCACCCAGGGAAAGAAATACGTGGCCTTCCTCGGTATCGGAGGCCTGGGGACGCTCGTGGCCTACACAATCCTGCTATTTATGAGCGGTCTTTTCTAGAAGTCGGGGAATAACCGCGAACTTATTAAAAACAGTCCACAAATCCCAATCCATGGTATCAGGAACCGCACTCCTCGGCCTCGTGGCTACGGTAATCATAGGCGGGGGTATCCTTGTCTACACCGTGATGATTTACAACGGCCTGATCCGTCTAAGGAGAAACATCGACAAGTCCTGGAGCAATATCGATGTCCTGCTGAAGCAGAGGAACGACGAGATACCCAAGCTAATCGACACCGCGCAGGAATACATGGACTACGAGCAGGAGGTCCTGAACCAGATAACCGAGGCACGGAACAAGGCCCAGTCCGCGAACAACCCCAAGGAGAAGGCTGAGGCCGATCAGGCGATCAGAGGCGCGCTCGGGAACTTCTTCGCGGTGGCGGAGGACTATCCTGACCTGAAGTCGACCGAACAGTTCCAGCAGCTCCAGGAAAGAATCTCGGAGATAGAGGACCAGATAGCCGATCGCCGCGAATTCTACAACAACTCGGTGAACACCTTTAACATCCGGATAAACCAGATCCCCTACAACTTCGTCGCCAACATGATGAGCTACACCGAGAAGGAGCTTTTCGAGGCCTCGGAAGAAGAGAAGCAGGACGTGGACATCTCCGAGCAGTTCAACAGCTGAT
>CAZAII010000119.1:0-1826 GCA_964485165.1 uncultured archaeon
GTTTTTTCCCTGCTGCTGTTCGCCTTCTATTCCACTCTGACCACAGTCCCCGATATAGCTGCTGGAGGGGTGGAGACGGAATTCAGTTCTCTCCTGTTCAACAGAGGATTGCTGGAAGGTTTACCTTTACTTTTCACAGAGGTTATATCGGACGCTCTACGGGTCGACCTTGCTGCCCTTGCTTCGGAAACAGTAAGGTTTCTCGATATCTATGTCGGGTCCGAATTTCTGTATATACCGGCTTTGCTTGTCGCGGTCTCATTGGTCGACCTCGGAAAGGGGGAGAAGAGCTGGAGCCCGATCCTTGTCCCCGCCTGGTTACTTGCCACCGCGTTCTTCATCGCAGGGCCGGTTACCGCCCTGATGCTGAACGCTGGTTACAGTCCCGTGAGAGCCTACCCGTTGCTGATACTCCCCCTATCCCTTGCGGCTGCGAGAGGAGCCTCTCTACTGGTCAAGAGATCGAACTACGCCGCTGTTTTGCCAGTTCTACTTGTCTTGTTGCACCTTTTCCATCTCCCGCCCGTTGTCGGTGGGGGTGATCTGACCCCCGTCCCTACTCTGGATTTCAGTGGCGGCTGGTACTCGACTGCCGGTGGAACATTCTGGGTCTTCAATACGGCCTCGGTCACTGCCGGACGGCCTGTCCCGTCGGCGAGTTTTGAGGCCAGGAGCTTCCACCGTCCACGAAACTTCACAGTAGAGCTGGACAGAAGAGAGATCAAACTTGGAGCCTCTACCAGGTGGCAAAGCTACAAACTGGGCGACCGAAACCTGACCAGACTGGCTTTCACGCCGCACGGAAACTGTGAAAGGCCCATCCAGGTCACAGGTTCCGGTGACACCCGTTGCCTGAGTCTCGGGATCAGGGACATCGAGATGGGAGGTGAAAGCTCAGATAATTGGGGGTGTCCTTCCTCGCCATTCCTGTGTTTCGACGTTAACCCGGTTGGCTTCGACTCGGAGAGAGACTGGGAGAACGCGTCCCGCTACATTGCCAGAAGATCAGGCAGCTCCGACAGGTTCTACGTCTCTTTCCCGGCGGTCTTCCTCTATTACTCGGGTATAGACGGTTCGAGAGTAGAGGGATTGAGGTGGAACGTTGATCACTACCTCAATAACCTGACCGCATCGCTACAGGACGGTAGAACTACCTGGGTGGTGACTGACGACGCCAGGTCGAGATGGCAGCTCAACACGTTTGAAACCAATTACCTGAGGGAGAGATGCAGTTTCAAGGAGAGGGGGAGAGTCTGGATATTCCGGTGCGGCTAGCGTGCACCTTCTGCTTCCCGCTCGCGCCTCTCCTTTTCGCGAACCGCTCGGACTTCCGAGTCGCCGCTGGCGGCTTTCATTATCTCCTGTGCCAGCGCTTCTTCAGCGCTGGTGGAGGTGGAGAGCCTGTTCTCGTAGGCGCCCTGGACGAGCAGTCTCAGCGCGAGGTCGACACGTCTCTGGGGTGCGGTCAGCACCGCCTTCCTCGCACGTACACCTCCTCTCTGGTATGTGACGACTTCCTCCACTGGTGAGGAGTTCTCTATCGCATCCACCAGCACTTGGAGGGGGTTCTCGCCGGTTTCTTCCTCTATGATCTCAAAGGCCTCCTCCATCACCCTCCAGAGCTTCTGGGAGCTTCCCGTGTTCCTGCCGGAGGTGATGAAGTGCTTCTTGCCCCGGTGGCCGGCGACGTACATCCTGTTCACCAGCCGTTCGACCACCGGCACGTCCGCCTTGTAGAACTGTCTTTCAGTATGTCTTCCCCTCGACCTAGGTGCGAGGACGTTCTCCAGGTTGATGTACCTGAGGAGTCCTTCGTCATCCACCTC
>CAZAII010000120.1:0-1790 GCA_964485165.1 uncultured archaeon
TCACGAGCCAGGTCTGGGTCTCCCTTCCCACGCCGTCGTCATCATTATCATCGTCCCCGTTGTCGCCATCACCGTCATCGTCGCGGTCCCGGTCGTCCTCGTACCTGCGTATCTTGTCGAGCTCGTCACGCGCGTGCTCAAATACCTTCCGGGTTATGGTGAGCTGTGCCGTTGTCTCGAGCACATCATCATAGAAGGCGTTGATCCTACCCTGCGTATCTTCAAGACGTCCGACGTATTCAGAAAGGTCGACGCCGTTTTCTCCAGCCCTGACGTACTGGCCGGAATCATAGGCGTTTTCCGGTATTACCTCGGTATCGAACTCGCCGTCTATCCTTATCTCCTCCAGCTCGTTGAGCCAGCCGGATATATCTTCTGTCCTGGAGTCGTGGTAGTTCTCCACGTCTTCCAGGAGATCCCGGTACTCGTCTTCCAGGCGCTCTATGTCATCTATAAGATTCTCAAGGTCGTCCTCGGCGTCATCGACGAAGTCTTCTGAAACGTCGAGCCCGGAGCCCGAGTTAAGCTGGTCCCGGAAGAACGGCTGGACGCTCCTCATCTGGCCGAGGAAGTCCTGAACCGTGGTCTGATTGACCCGCTCGGAGGGGAGTCCGTTGTTGTCGAGGAACTTCCGGGCGTTCTTCCTGAACTGTGGAGGGTCTATCTCGTCCGGCAGTATGTACCTGAAGGTTCGATCGGAACCTCCGATAGGTCTTTTATCCGGATTTATGAAATCCAGGTTGCTGTCTCCTTCTTCTACGTACTTCAGCAGTATCTCTTGCGTTACCAGTACACCGTTTTCATAATCGGCAGCGTCCAGCGCGAACCAGGGATCGTCGTCCTGCTTGTCTTCTGTACTCCTCCACAGGTCGGCGAAATCCCTTCTTTCCTGGATTACACCTGCAGGTGTCGAAGTCTTCCGGGAACTCCTGTAGTTGCCTATCTCCCTCTCCCACTGCTGCAGGTCATCCCTCAGGTCTTCGAAGTCTGACCTTGAGAAATCAGGATCATATATCTCGACTGTATCCTCGACTTCAGCCTGAGAGGTCTCGTCCGGGGTATCGGAGCCTGAGCCGGTTCCGGATTCAACCGCTGAATCTGTGGCCGTTCCGGTAGACGTAGTGGAGGAACGGGACTTGGGGTCCCCGGGGCACCCTGCCAGACTGCCAGCTGCGCCTGCTGTAGCGGTTATGAACGCTCTCCTTGATACATCTTCCTCTTCCACTATCTTCCGGTAGAGGTTTCTGAGCGCCATCTATATCAACCCCTTATCTCCATCGCCGCGTTCTTGGCTTCTGCGTACATGTCGGTTTCAAGTATCCCGTATTTTGACGGGCTGTTGCTATAGTCGGACAGCCTTATTATCCCTCCCTCGTCTCCTAGTCCAAGTTCGGGGTGACTTGAGGCGTCGAAGAAGTCCAGTGTGTAGTCCCTGCCTTCGTTCGCTCCCGTCTGGTCGGAAGGAACCACGTTGCCGATTATCTCCTCTCCCATCAGTTCTATGGTGACTGCGTCGAGATGCGCAGCTCCCTCCGTGTGCCTTTCGGAAAGTCTCCGGCCCATACCGGCATATACTTCCCCAATGTCGTAAACTTTTCTATCCTTCTCAACATACATTCCATCTTCTCTCTCCAGGCTACCCACTATGGCGCTCCATTGGTCCGCGTTGAACCGGTCCCTTCCGGAGGGTTCCGGGGTATCCCCATCAGGTGCCGGGGTCCCGCCACCGTTCCCGTCTACTTTTCCATCGCCTTTGACAGGTACCTCGCACTCCTCCTGTCTCCACCGGT
>CAZAII010000121.1:0-1773 GCA_964485165.1 uncultured archaeon
AGGGCATGGCGGCGATAGACGAGATCGACAAGATGAGCAAGGAGGACCGCTCCTCGTTGCACGAGGCCATGGAACAGCAGCAGATATCGGTTTCAAAGGCCAACATCCAGGCCACCTTGAACGCGCAGACAGCGATACTGGCCGCGGGCAACCCGAAGCTGGGGCGGTTCGATCCATACGAGCCGATCCCGCAGCAGATAAACATAGGTGATACACTGCTGTCGCGTTTCGACTTCATCTTCCCGGTGAAGGACGAGCCGGACGAGGAGAAGGACCAGCGACTCTCAGAGCAGGTGCTGAAGAACCACATCATGCCCGAGGAGACGAAGGGCGAGCTCAGCCAGGACGTGCTCCGGAAATACATCGCGTATGCCAGGAAGAACGTCCGTCCACAGTTAACCCAGGAGGCTGCGGACCGGATACAGGAGTTCTACGTCGGTATGCGTTCGAGCGGGAGCGACGAGGCGGGTCAGAGCGTGCCGATAACCGCGAGACAGCTGGAGGCCCTCGTCCGGGTCGCGGAGGCATCCGCACGCGCCCACCTCCAGGACGAGGTGAGGGAGAAGGACGCCCAGCGCGCCATCGACATACTCACCTACTGCCTGAAACAGGTCGGGGTCGACCCGGAGACCGGCGACTACGACATCGACATGATAGAGAGCGGGGTATCCTCGTCGCAGCGGAACAGGCTGCAGACCGTGAAGAAGATAATCAGGAGCCACGGCGGCGACGACCAGCCGGTGGAGATACAGGAAGTCCTCCAGACCGCGGAGGATCAGGGCATCTCCCGGGACAAGGCGGAGGAGATAATAGACCGGTTGCGGAGAGAGGGCGAACTCTGGGAGCCGCAGAGCGGCCACATCCAGCAGGTATAGATACAAAAGAATTTGACTCGAGAGGATAAACATGATGCAGCAAATCGAAGATTCAGCTGACTGCAAAAGACCACAGGGTGGTCTTTGAATGCCACAGCAGAAAAGACAGACCGCGAAGTTCACCACGGCAGAAGAACTCAACTCAGGCAAGTACTTCCAGAAGGAGGGCTTCACACCCAACTACCTTTTGACCCCGGACGGACGTCGCATGTCCCGAGCCCGGATAGTAGGAACTGTAGTTGACACATTTGTGAACGACGACGAGACCTACGGCTCGCTGACGATCGACGACGGCACGGATACCGTTCAACTGAAATTCTTCAACGAACTCGACGCAATCGAAGAGTTCGAACAGGGAGACATCGTTGAAGCGGTGGGAAAGGTCCGGGAGTACCAGGGCGAGATATACATGAACCCAGAGATAACCATCAAGCGGGATGTCAAGCACGAGTTGCTCCACCAGCTCAGGAACCGGAAGACTGAGGAAGAGTGGAAATCCATCCGCGACACCGTCAAGCAGCTGAAAGAAAGCGGGAAATCCCGCGAGGACATCGAGAAGGAGATGGCCGGCAAGCTGGACGAGGAGGAGGTTGACGCGCTGCTTCAGTCGTTCGGAGAGCAGTTCGACACCTCCGAAGAACAGCACGAGAACCTGGAGCGGAAGGTCATCGAGGCGGTCGAGAAGCTGGACGAGGAGGAAGGCGCGGACTACTCCGACCTGATAGAGGAAATCGACGCGCCCGAAGACCAGCTCGAAAGCACCATCAACTCCCTCCTCAGCGAGGGAACATTCTACGAACCAAAGCCCGGCAAGATCAAGAAGCTGTAGCTCCGACCCCTTCGGTTAAGAATCTTCCCGTCTGTTTATTGTCTATGACTGATTCTGATTACGACGAGC
>CAZAII010000122.1:0-1763 GCA_964485165.1 uncultured archaeon
TCACGCGCTGGGCCGCGTTAAGTAACTGTTCTATCTCATCCTTGCTGAGTGTATTCGGGCGCCTGTCGGGATCGATTTCCGCCTCATCACATATCTCCTCGGCGCTTGTCCTTCCCACGCGGGTGAACTCGTTCTGGAAGAAGCTGGAGACAGTTCTCGCTGTTGAACCTTCGACCATCCTCATCAGGATTCCAAGTTCGACCCCGTGGGGATGTGGCTTTATCTCCTTCGGCTTCGGGGGAAGTTCCTTTGAAACGCGGGGGTACTCTATCTTGTTGCCGTCCGGTTCCCGGAGAACTATCCGGGCGTAAGGGTTCATTATGGCGGTGTGCTTCAGGTAGTTCCTCACAGAATGGTGTCCCTTTGTGTACTTGGCCTCTATCTGCATCTCTATAGATGTCCCGTGGTCGAAGTAGTAATCCTTATCACCCGGGAACTCTTCCGCATCCTCGTCGACCTCCTCGTCCTCTATTATCTCGGGCTCGTTCTCCTCGGTATCGATCCTGACGACGAACCTGTGGCACGGCTCCCCTTCCTGCTTCGAGTAGACCGTTACAGGTTCCCCAGTCGTCAGCTGTGCGTACATCGCAGCCGCAGAGATACCTATACCCTGCTGTCCCCGTGACTGCTGGAGCTTGTGGAACTTTGAGCCGTAGAGGAGCTTCCCGAAGACCTTCGGTATCGTCTCCCTGTCGAGCCCGACCGCGTTATCCCTTATCTCTACGCGGCACTTCTCCTCTCCTATCTCGTCCACGAGGACGTGTATCTCGGGAAGTATCTCGTCTTCCTCGCATGCATCGAGCGAGTTGTCGACAGCCTCCTTGATCACTGTTATGATGGATTTCTGGGCGTTTTCGAACCCCAAAAGATGTCTGTTCTTCTCAAAGAACTCTGCGACCGATATCTCGCGGTGCTCGGATTCGAGTTCCTGGTCTTCGACTACTCCGTTTGGCATAGTATGTTCGTCCTCCTCGTTTATTTTTATCTGGCGATCTTGGCCTGGTTCTTCTCCAGGTACTGGTACGCCGTCGCATGTGAGCTGCCGTTCAGCAGCATTTTTATGGCCTCTACAGCCACCTCGATGTTCTGGACCTTGCCGATAAGGCTGACGGTCGAACCATAGACAGATACATCGATGTTGGCCTCCTTCTCGATGTGTCGACGCGCCTCACCGTCCCGGCCTATGACACGCCCCTTCAATCGCTCCTGGCCGTTCTGGCTTTCCTCGTAACGCTTCACATCAATCACATGGAGGTCCACGTCGCGCTCAACCAGCTTGAAGGCCTTCTCAGGGCTGAAACCCCTCCCTATCGCCTTCACTACCTTCTGCGCAGTCATCTCCTCGAAAGCGTCGCCTTCTACCCTCGCGACGTTGCCTTCAAGCGATAGCTCGCAGCTGGTGAGGTCCTCGAATTCCTGCTTGGTCTCTCCGTCTTCACCAATCAGAACACCGACTCTATCCTCTGGTATCCTGATCTCTTTCATCAGTCCCTGTAAAAAACAGGTAGACAAACCTTTTTATAGGTTCAACCCGGGAGAGAAGCCCTAATCAACCTGAAAAATACGTTCATAGGCTTTATCAGGTGAGGTTTCTGCGCCCTGCTTCGAGAAGAAGCTAGAGATGTTCTTGATATCCCTTTCCAGCAGCTCTCCCGCCTCTGGATGGGATATATGGATACCCTGGGAGAAGTCTATCCAGACCAGTTCTGGCTCGTCCGTCACCAGTATGTTGTACTCCGACAGGTCGCCGTGGACCAGCTCCT
>CAZAII010000123.1:0-1742 GCA_964485165.1 uncultured archaeon
CTGAACCTGAACCGGATCGCGTTCGAGCTGGTCGGTACGGAGTACGAGCCCGAACAGTTCCCAGGACTCGTATACCGGCTGGACGACCCTCCGGTAGTGTTCCTGCTGTTCTCATCGGGACGGATAGTCTGCACAGGGGGCAGGACGTATGAAGACGTCCGTGAAGGCATCAACAAGCTGAAGGAGAACCTCAAAGAGATAGGGGCGCTAGACTAGCTCCCCTCTCTTTTCCTTAATTATTCTTCTCTAGTCCATCTGCTGCAGGATACTCTCTATCTCCTCCGCCACCTCTATCCCTTTACCCGAAGCCCTTTCGATATCTATGTCGACCTCCCGCTCCCTGACCGTGACCTCGGGATAGAACTCTTCTTCATCGGCGAGTTCGAAAACCTGTTGTGCGAAACCCACCGCCTCTGAATATGAATCGAACTGGATCCGGGTCGCGAGCCTGCCGAACTCGATTCCCCATATCTCTGTTCCCTCGGGGGTAGAATTGAATCCCTCTTTCTCTTCCATGGGATAGAGTTCAGGCGAGATTTTTTGACTCTTTCCAACCAAACTACTAACATGGAGTACGGGGAGGCGGTAAGGGAGTTCGAGGAGTTTTTCTCGGACCAGTGGTACGAGAAGGTCGCGAAGGCGGTCCAGAACGGCGAAACCGCAGTCGTGGTCGACTTCAAGCAACTGGATATATTCAACCCCGAGCTCAGCGACTATATACGTGAAACTCCTTTCTCGGCGATAGACGCGGCTGAAGAGGGTGTGCTCGGCGTGGACATAATATCGGACGAGGAACCGAACGTGCGTTTCGGCAACATGCCTGAGGAGGACTTCGTGATGCTGAAGAACCTCCGGTCCGAGCACCTCGGCAAGTTCATCCCTGTAGAGGGTATGATAAAGCGCGCGTCACAGGTGAAGCCCGAGGTGGTGTCCGCAGTGTTCGAATGCTCCCAGTGCGGCGACCAGCACGAGAAAGAGCAGGACTCCAGTAAGCTGAAGTCGCCCTACAAGTGTGAGTGCGGCTCACGGAAGTTCGAGGTAGTGGAGAAGAAGATGACGGATACACAGGTCATAACGCTTGAGGAGAACCCGGATTCACGGGAAGGCTCCGAACAGCCCACCACGCTCTCCGTCCGCCTGGAGGGCGACCTAGTTGACCCGGAGTTCCAGAGGAAGGTCGTGCCAGGGAACGTCGCCCACGTCACGGGAGTGTTACAGGAGAGGCCGCTGAAGAAGGACTCGAAGAAGTACGACATCTACATGAACGCGAACTACCTTGAGCCGACCGAGCAGGAGTTCGAGAAGCTGGAGCTGACGGAGGAAGAGGAGCAAGAGATAAGGGAACTTGCGGAGCAGGAGGACATCTTCGGCAAGATAGTGGGTTCCATCGCGCCGAGCATCTTCGGCCACAACGAGATAAAGCAGGCCATCGCACTCCAGCTGTTCGGCGGCGTCAAGAAGACCCGGGAGGACGGCGTCCGTTCCAGGGGGGACATACACATACTCCTGATAGGTGAGCCGGGAACCGGTAAATCCCAGCTCCTCAAGTTCACCGGAGAGCTAGCGCCGAAAGGACGCTACGTCGTGGGAAAGTCTTCCACCGGCGCGGGACTGACGGCCTCGGTGGTAAAAGAAGAATCGACTGGAGAGTTCTCACTGGAAGCCGGAGCCGTCGTGCTCGCGAACAAGGGCATGGCGGCGATAGACGAGATCGACAAGATGAGCAAGGAGGACCGCTCCTC
>CAZAII010000124.1:0-1712 GCA_964485165.1 uncultured archaeon
AGATTGCAGAGCTTGAAAGGGAGATAGAGAAAATAGAGGAGATAATAGGACTTCTGGAAGAAGCGGTAAGGGAAGCAGCGGAAGGTGGAACAGGTGCTACAGGAAAACAGGCCTGGGACTTTGAGAACGCCAGAGAGTGGAGAGAGATCCTTGATAACCCTAATCAGTACATCCAAGCCGGTGGCCAACTGGTGTCGTACAATCAGCAGAGGATTTTCTCCTATCCGGTAAATGGACCAAATTACCCTCTACCGCACCAAGGTTTCAAGCTCCACGTTTCTGCATACCCGCCCGAAGGTTTCGAAGTGGTGAAGGCCTTCGTCCCTGTTCTACAAGATCTCGGCCTTAGACACAAGATATTCCACTCCCTCCAGACCATGGAGAGCAGGAAGAATCGGAAGGGAAGGGAAGACCTGCAGATAAAGAAGTTTATTACCATATATCCTAAAATCCAGAATCCTAACCTTGTTTTCACCCGGAATCCCCAGAGTTCCAGTGAGGCAGATCAGAACCGTAATGCAATGTACGCTAACTATTCTGAAACCGTCGATACCCTCAGAGCAATACTTAGCAACACCGACTCCAATATCCTCGGGGGAGGGCCTCCTATAGAGGGTGAGCGGGATAAGTACGGCATGACACTCAGGCTTTCAGAGAAACAGGTTGGTGACACCCGGATAACTATCAAGTATGATCACTTGGGGAGCGGAAGTGTACAGATTGACTCCCAGAGCCTGAACGACTATGCATCTGATCCTGCTAACTACAGGCAGGATTTTCTCAGCCACCTGCTCCCTGAATCACAGGCTGAAAATGTCAAGAACACTCTCCTAAACAGAAGACCGGACAGAGCCACTATAGGTGAGGATGGCCTCGTGGCAGGTGCATACTATCTCCCGCCTCCTGAGGTGGAAGAAAAAGTTAACCAGATAATCGACTCCGTTACTTAGAAGACTATAAAGATTTCTGGTTGATTCCAATCTATGGCCCAAGAAACCAAGATGTCTAAGTGCGTGTTCTGCGGTAGCTCCGCCACGAAGACGAACGAGGCAGGACAGCCAGTGTGCAAGAAACACAGGCAGAAAGATCCGAAAGAGGTCGCATGTCCCGAGTGCGGGATGCCGATGAAGGTGAAAGAGGGCCGCTACGGCTACTTCTGGGGCTGTGAAGGCTACCCACAGTGCTCGAAGACCTACCCGATAGAGGCACTGGCGGAAGACGAAGAAGAGTAAAGTTTATATGTTACTGAAACATAATAACATATATGGGAAGAGACCTCGAAACCACGCGCTCCCTCGGGAACGGGCTATTCTACAAGGCTGACGGGGACAGGAACAGCCCTGAAAGGTTCGGCGATACATATGACTCGATAGAAGCCGAATACCAGGCTCTCAGAGAGTTGAAACAGGTCTACGACCAGTTCATGCCCGACCTTTACGCCGCGCCGCTGGATGTCGTGACAGACGAGAAAGGCGATGTACAGGGCTACGTGATGGAAGAGGTGGACGGCTTCGAGATAAACGAGTTCACGGGGCGTTTCCCGGAACACATGGATGGCGTCGACCCAGAAGACCACGGTATCGACCTTGAAGTCGTGGCGGAACAGCTGAGGTACATAAAAACGCTCAAAGAGTTCCTTCCCGCCGACGGAGACCTGTACGACCGGAACATCATGGTGGAACCAGAAACAAGCAGGGTCAGGTTCTACGACC
>CAZAII010000125.1:0-1685 GCA_964485165.1 uncultured archaeon
AATCCATCGCAAAGGTGTGTACAGGATTGTCGTACCCCTCTACGCTGGTCTCTCTGTAAAGAGCATTCCGGTAATTACTCATAATATGTATGAATTAACATTCAGGGCATATATACATATGTGTGGAGAGTATCACTGGTTGAAAGAATCTTATATTAATTTTAGAAATTTTATATCTCTTTAAAATAGATAAAAACCGATATAATCGGTTTAAAATTCTTATAATACTCTTAGATAGTTTTTTGTAGATGAATACACGTCTTCACATTTATGCGTTGTGGTTGAGCCTATGAATCAAGTTAAATCCCGAAAGAGATTTAAAACATTTTTAATCCCTTGAAATGAGTCTATATCAGGTATCACATGTTATAAGATGAGATGTATAGAAAGGATATACGGCTGGCGAAAAAATAGAAGGCTGAAGCCCCGCCCGAGATTTGAACCCGGGACCTCGTCCTGTTTGTGTTCGAAGCTCACGTTGGTTCGCTTCTCGAGCCGCCATCTCTCCTTGCGTCGAGAAAGCGGCATTACCAAGGACGTGCTCTGGCCAGCTGAGCTAGCGGGGCGTATGCCTAAGGTCCGCAGCTATGGATGTAAACGGTTCGGAAAATTCTATAAATGGCGCGGTCAACCTACAGTGTTGGAATCGATGTCGCGCGGGTAGAAGGTGATGGTCTCCGTCCCGCTCTCCGTTATGAGTATGGTGTCGGAGTGCCGGTAGCCCTCGCTGTCCGTATAGAGTCCGGGTTCTATGGTGTATAGATGTCCCGGTTCCATCTCCGCCTCGCTACCCCTGTCGATGAACGGTGGCTCGTGCCCCTCCATACCTATGTTGTGGCCGAAGTGGTGCCTGGCAAGGCCGGTCACGCCCTGCTCCTGGTAGTAGTTCCAGACCTCGCCGGCGACCTGTTCCAGCGGGACTCCAGGGCCGCAGGCTTCGATGGCGATGTCCTGTGACTCCTTCATCAGTTCGAAGAGCTCGCGCTGCCGTTCCGAGTACTCCGCGACGAACATCGTCCTTTCAAGCTCCGAGAAATAGCCGTCGACGTTTGAGTAGCCGAAGGTGATCATCACGTCTCCGAGCTCCAGTTTCCTGTTGTCATTGTGGCCGTGGGGTAGAGCCGTTTGCCGTCCGCTTATCATGCCTGCCTTCGCGGGGCCGTCTCCCCTGGTTCGAGGAGCGTACTCGTCACCCAGCGCTTCAAGCATGTCGCGGGACGCCTTCACAGATGCCTTCTGGCTCACATTCACGGGATGCTCTCCCTCTTCCACCAGGTCGACAAGGTGTTCATGCGCGACGTTACCCCATCTTGCGGACTCCCTGATGAGTTCTATCTCGACATCGCTCTTCGCCTTTCTCATCTCTGAAACCCAGGACTGCTCTTTCACGTCCACGAAATCGGATAGCGGCGGACCCTCGTATCCCATGACTCCCGGGGCCCCGTCCATATCCGCTTCAACCCGCTCCGCTCCCATCATCCGTATCATTTCAGCCACGGTCTCCACGGGTTTACCCTGAGGGTAGTCGAAGTAGTGGTGCACCTCGTTGATGATATCGTTGCTCTCCACGCGCTCCACCTCGAGCCGTGGAACGGTTATCTCAACTCTTTCCTGGTCTATCGCCAGCGCGACCGGGCGCTCGGTCTGTATGTGGTCGAAGCCGGTGAGGTACTCGATGCTGGTAG
>CAZAII010000126.1:0-1678 GCA_964485165.1 uncultured archaeon
GCCAGTCGGGCTTATGCCCCGTATAGCTCCCTTTTTGAGTTGCATCACGCATCCGAAGATGGGAGGCGGACGGTTGGCGCTGAACCAAGGAAGACTCTTTTGCTTGTCAGGGTCAAATTCACTGAAGATTATGAGTTCCTTGGCAGCATCTTTTAACTCGATGTCGTTCCCGGAGGGGTTCTTGAACTGGCAGCTCGGATCTTTCGGACTCCGAATCTCCGTAGAGGCCGACTTGGTCATCGTAAGTTCCTTCACCCTGTAATCCACATCGGGCTTGTCTGTATTCAGTGTTGCCCTGACCGCGAACGGCTGGGGTTCTCCCTGATTGAATATCACGGGTGCGTTGACGTTTATGGCGGCCTTGACAGGTGTATCCGCGGTCACAGATTCCTGCCACTCCTTCTGCACATCTGGGTCACCCTGGAGGTTTTCAAGCGACATCGTGTCGAAGTAGAGCGTGGCCTGGGAGAAGTAGTCGTACTTTATCTTGAGGATAACCGTCCTGAACTGGCCCAGCGCCGGCTGGAGCATCTCACAGCTCTTGAGGTCGATATTATCCCCTCCAGAGACGCTGTCAAGGGTCAGGAAGCCTGTGGATGCAGAAGTGCCTGGGAATATATCGTTCGTTTTTCCATCTCCATCAGCTTCGTAAGCCTGTACCTCGTCTTCCCCCACTGGAAGCCAGCCTGTGTCGCAGTATGGATCTTCCCGACCTCTATCGCTGTCTATAATCTTTAACCTGTACTCGACATCCTTCGCGGTAATACCCTTCAATCCGTGCCGGGGGTTGGAGACGGTGAATGATATCGGTAGCGCATAGTCTTCCTCCTTGAAGGCTATATCTACTCTAGAGCCCTGCCCGACCTCGAAGCGGTCTATCTTTATGCCATAGGTCTCCCCTACATCCTCTGAGCCAGGTCTCGCGGTGTTGTTCAGCATCCACTGACGTAAGCAGGAAGGACCTCTGAGCAGGCAGAAGACTCTCTGCCTGGCCTTGCCGTATACATAGGTTACTTCATCGAGTTCCGCGCCTATACCGGCGAGATACTTGTTCTGGGTCGTCTGCCCTATCCAGTTGCCGTACGACGCACCCAGTCCTATCGCCGCCATGAACGGTCCCGCCACAATGGGCATGATGGCGTGTAGCCAGGCGCCGAACAGTACCGCGAATACTACAGCCTGTAGCACTGCAAGAACTGCGAGGATGAAAACGACTACGAGGACGGCAAATATTCCAACACCCGCAGTAGTGGCTGCCCCTGCAGCAGCCCCTCCCGCAGCCGCCTCTCCTGCTGCCGCTTCTCCACCGGCAGCAGCCCCACTTCCAGTAAAACCGCTCAGGAAAGGTATCTCTTCACCTATATTCTCCAATATGCCTTCCACGTCAGACGGCGCCTCACCGAAGGACACTTCTCCCTTGTCTCCGAAATGGTCGGCAAGCTTGATATCGCGGTACATACTCACCCCTTGAGCGGCGGCACCCATACCTGCGGATGCAGCAGCTCCAGCGGTTTCAGCCGCGTTATCAGCCTTCTCGTTCACTACCCGGCTGCCGGGAAAGGCTCCCGGTTCCAGGTCGATGTTGCCAATCCAGCTGAAGAACTTCAGGAGAAGGAAACTCAAAACGAAAGTGCCGAGAAATATCGTCAGCAGGGCGACAACATTGTTCAATACACCT
>CAZAII010000127.1:0-1616 GCA_964485165.1 uncultured archaeon
GCAAGCTTGTCCGGGAGTTCGCCACCTGGACCCGGAACGAACTGGATTTCGAAAGAGAAGCGTCGAACGCCCAGATATTCCGGCAGAACCTTATAGACGAGGACATGCTCGAGGTGCCGAAGGTCTACCCCGACCTCACGACGGAGAAAGTCCTCGTGATGGAGTACGTGGACGGTATAAAATGCACAGAGACCGAGAAGATGAGGGAACTCGACATCGACACGCAGGAACTGGCAGAGACGACGATAAGAGCAGGGTTCAAGCAGATCGTGATAGACGGCTTTTTCCACGCCGACCCCCATCCATCCAACTTTCTGCTGAAGGAGGACGGCACCATCGTCTACCTCGACTTCGGTATGATGGGACAGATAAGCAAGAAGTACCGGGACAAGATCGACCTGTTTTTCATATACGCCCTCAACGAGGACTCTGGGAAGGTTCTCGACATCTTGAAGGATATAGGATGGACGGAGGAAGACGCGGACCTGGAGATGATAGAGGAGAAGATAGACGAGAAAGTCCTCAGGATAAAGAACAGCAAGATAAAACAGGCCAGCATCTCCGAGGAGTTCCTCGACCTGTTCTTCTACGCTGGAAGACACGGCCTCCACCTGCCCCTTTCATTTACACTGATGGCGAAGAACCTTCTGACTCTGGAGGGGATAGGGCTCACGCTCTGCCCCGATTTCAGGCCCACGGAGAAGTACGAAGAAGTCGGTAAAGAGATGCTGAGAGCGAAGAACTCTCCGGAGAAGCTGGCGGACGAGGCTTTCCTCGACGTAATGGCCAACAAGGACTTGATTGCGAGACCGGCCTCCTCCCTCCGCCAGCTGCTTTCCCGCGACACGGAGGAAGGAAGGGCGGGAGCACCCGAGACAACCATCCAGATCAGGTTGTTGCCTGCTGCTTTGATAATATCGTCTGCGCTGCTTTTCATCGGTTCCTATTTCAGGACCGAACTGCTCTACATAGGACTGTTCGAACTTGTTCTGGGGCTCTACCTCCACCAGAGGTGAATCCCAAGTGGTATAAAAAGTTTTTCAGGCACCTGAGTTACATGGGTCTGTACAACGCACGGAAGATGAGGAGAAAGCGTCAGGAGTTCCGCTGGAGCGATATCGACTACAAGCGGAGGATGCTCAAGCTGAAAGAGCGCGCCGACCCTCTTGAGGGCTCTCCACAGGGACGCGGAATCGTGCTGGAGAAACGTGTCATAGAGGCGAAGCAGCCGAACTCCGCCCTGAGGAAATGCGTGCGTGTCCAGCTCATAAAGAACGGCAAGCAGCTGACTGCGTTCGTGCCGGGTGATGGAGCAATCGACTACATCGACGAGCACGACGAGGTGCTCATCGAGGGAATCGGCGGCGCCAAGGGCGGTCCGAAAGGCGACATCCCAACGGTTCGGTACCAAGTGGTAAAGGTAAACGGCGTATCCCTGGAAGAGCTGGTTGCCGGAAGAGCGGAGAAACCCACGAGGTAATTCATAATGACAGACAACCCCGCCAAGCTCGACCTGAAAGACGAACTCCTCACCTTCGGAAGATGGGACGGTGAAGAGGTCGAGGTGGATGACGAAGGACTCCTCAGGTACATCAACCTGGAGAACGTCCTCGCAC
>CAZAII010000128.1:0-1557 GCA_964485165.1 uncultured archaeon
AGGATGGTCCGGTTCCGTCACGGCAACAGCGCCGACGGCCTGACACAGCCTTCGGGTAACTCGGACCAGGTCTACAGCGCTTCCGGGGGAGAGGACTGCGTCGACGCCGAACCCATCCAGCTCAACTCGGAGAAGACAGAGGCCACTGTCGCGTTCGAGGTCCACGACAAGACCGCCTGCCAGAGCGTTAAGCTTTCCTTCGCGAGCTACCAGAAGCCCTACGAGGGCTGGATAGGTTCGAGGGCGGACGAGCAGGAGGTCTTCGACTCGGTGACGGACACCTTTGGACCAGGAGAATACTCTATGACGGTCGACCTGCCGTAGCAGCCTAAAAAGATTGTTTTCTATGTAGAGGTAGGGCGATGGCAGAAAAATATTCTTACGGGGATGATGAAGCCGGCGGGGAAGAAGAGTCGCTGGTCGAAAAACTGAAGCGTAAGCTTCCGGACAGTTTCGAGACAGATGAACTTCTGACAAGCGACATCGACAAGGTCTCCATCGCCATCCTCGCTCTGATAATCTTGCCGTTCGTCCTCTTCGCCGTCCCGCAACTGGTTTTGGCGAAGGACGCCCTCATCGTGAAGTCTGGTTCGATGGAACCAGCCATCCAGACCGGTGGAGTCGTGTTTGTCTACGACGTCCCGGTCTCCCAACTCAGCGAGGGAGACGTCATAACCTACAGGACCGGACCCGATGAGAGGACGACACACCGGATAATAGGTGTCAACAAGACGGATGAGACGGGTGACAGCGGCGATGGCAGCTACCAGTTCAGGACCAAGGGAGACAACAACCCGGATGCCGATCCCGGCGTGGTCGACGGCGAAGACGTTGTCGGCAAGGTAGGATGGGATGTTCCCTACCTGGGCTACGCGCTGGTCTATGTCGGCAGCTTCAACGCCTACGTCTTCCTGGTGATAGTGCCCGCGCTGCTCATCATGATCAACGAGGTGGTCAGCATCGCCCGGGAGATAAGAGGTATGAAGAAGGAGGGACAGGAGATGGAGGCCATCCACACCTTCATAATAGTTATCTCGCTGGTCATACTCGGTGTCAGCGTCGCGATGCTCTCCGGTTTCGGCCCCGAGTTCACGGAAGTGCTTGACCTTCTCCAGCTCGACCCGACCAAGTTCGGGATAATCGTTATGGGGGCGCTGGTGCTGGCGATGGTGCTTATCGGGCTGCTCTAGTTGTGCTTTATCATCTGTTTTGGAAGCGGAGAGCCTATAGCTCTTTTATCACTTTCAGGGAGTCATATAAAAGATTTCTATCCGCATAGTGATGATACTACAGGGGGAGTGAATTGAACCGCTGTTTTTCAAGCCGGGGTAGTTTCTGATGTCCTTTTTCAGGCCTGCCAACGACCTAGTTACAGGTTATCTTAAGGGAGATGAAAATTTTGGCAGGGATTACCTGCTCGAGCGCAGCCTGGAGCTGGCCCGTGAAGCGGCGATGCTGCCGGAGGTGTACGTTTTTGAGACACCGGAGGGATATCTGGACTATATCCAAGCAGAGGGCGGCAGAGAGTTCGGCAACCTCGCTGGTTTCGAGGAATGG
>CAZAII010000129.1:0-489 GCA_964485165.1 uncultured archaeon
ATATGAGGGCGCGGTCAGCCTGAAGTTCTGGTCGTTGAGCTCACAGTTCCCAGCGTCTAAACTACTTGAAAGCTGGCTCTGGAAATAGCTGTTGGCCTCTGCCTGTAAAGTGGTGTATATATCGCTACCCGGCCCGTTGAGGTCCACTGTGTCCTGATCCCAGGTTATTCCGCTACCTCCTCCCTGAACTCCAAGTTCCTTCGACTTCTGGTTAATTGCGTAACTGGCGGTCTGGGACACGTAATCATAGAAGTAGACATCGTTAGTCGACTTGGTCTGGACCACCTTTGCAAGCTCGTCGATCTCAGTAGTCGTGGTGTCGGAAAGACCATCGGCGATATGCATCGACTGCATGGCGAACACTATGGATGCTAAGAACACCATCGACATCGGGAGTGCGCCGGCCAAACTCCCTCTTGACTCCCTGATCATAGTGTACCATCCCCTGGGCCCGGTCCCACGTCGCCAGGCTGTCTTTGGTATCCTCTG
>CAZAII010000129.1:499-1547 GCA_964485165.1 uncultured archaeon
TGTGTATCTCGCTTTCGAATCCAGAGCGTCAGGATGGCGTTATCTCCATCCTTGAGCGGTATGCGAAACACTGTTTTTGAACCCGAAGAGGGCTGATAGGTCGATACGTCCATCATCGAACTCTGGTCCGGATCATTGATGGTCAGGTTGTATTCAAATGTGGTTCCGCCGCTCCTGAAGTATTTTTCCATCTTGAACTCCAGGTAGTCCTTGAGATCGCTCTTCACAGTGCTCCTGTCGATTGACTCATTACCCACGTGTATATCGCTGGAAGGCGTGGAGAAGTAATAGGAGATCAACTTGTTGGCCTGTATGCCCGAGTAATCGCCCCTGCTTATGCTCGGGGAACGCCAGAGATGGTCGTCCAAAGTCACCGCTATTATAGACTCTTTCTTCACGTCATCAACCGCGTACTGTATCTCGACATCAACGGTCTGGTCCACAGTGTTTCCTGTCGCCGCCAGGAAGAGGAATATGAAATACGCCATCATTATCGCCATCGAGAAGAGGAACACCTCGGCGATGATCCCCTGGCCCTTAGCCGATCTCATAGACGTACAACCTCACAGGGAGCCTTGGATTGCCGCTGGCCTTTCTTACGACCATGGCCGGACTGAATATGGTTTTGGACCTGTCGCCTCTCTCCGTCGTGCAGTCGAGCGAGCGCGGACTTGAGGCATGTTTCGACACATCGTCAAGCGGCTCGACATAGAAGCCGAAGTCTTCACCGTCGAGACCTGAGGCTCTCTCGATATAGCAGTGGTTGCCGTTCTTCTTGTATCCGACCTGATCGGGGGACGGGTTCTGGTTGGTGAAGAACTCCACAGGTATCACCGCCCTCCTCCTGTCGTACTCATAAGCTCCGTCGGTGTTCCCCAGTTCAATGTATTTAGCATCCACGCTCAGCAGGTTTTCCAGGACCAGCGCCCTCTGGTACTCCGCGCTCTGGGTGTCATCGATATCCGCTTCTAGACTGAGTAGGCCTCCAAAGTACAGCTGGGCTGTTATAGCGATCCCCAGCAATACCATCAGAGCGTAAGGTATCTTG
>CAZAII010000130.1:0-1541 GCA_964485165.1 uncultured archaeon
TCCATAGGAGTGGCGTTAATCTCGTCAATCTCTTTTGCCCAGTAATTACCAGAAACTGACCTCTGGTTGTCTGAACGGACAGGGAATTTCGGTCCTGAATTCGATTTGGCCGACACGCAGATAAGATGGTCAAGATATGTTATAATTTTCACGGCGTCACATGCGAGAACTCATAGTAGGTTACGCCGCCCTCCGTGTCGACTATGGCCCAGAGCATCTTTGCCCTTATGTTCTGCGCGAGTCTGACGGCCCTAGACATCTCCTGGTAGGAGAGTGTGTAGTTCTCGGGAACAGCGTGGACTATCCACTTGGTGTGCTCCTTCTGTCTCTTCGGACCCTCGGAATAGGGGTTGACGCCGCGCGGGTAGACCCTGAAATGCGTTCCGAACTTGAAACCGCTCTTCACTATGTAGCCGCGTTCACGGAGGTCGCTGTAGACATGGTACTTGTAGTCGAACTCGTCGTCGATGGAGCTGAACCTCTCGTAGAGTTCCTCCCTGTCCAGCTTCTCACCGTCATCTTCAACCTCTAGTTCGTCCCTGTCAACGAGGTGCATCGCCTCTACAGGTGAGAGTTCGAGCTCACCGTCATCAAGGAGCTTGCCGTAGTAGAACTCGCTGTGTATCTCGCCGGCTTCCTCCTCGTCGAAGACCTTCACACCGGTATCAGAGATTTTGGCCTCTATCATATCAACTATATCAACTCCAGTGTATGTTAAGCCTTAAATTCCCCCGGCTAGAAATCGGTGAAAGAACTCTGCTCGCTCTGCTCCAGGACTCTCTGGGCGGTCGACCAGGAACGACGCGTTTGCGGGGGCAGTTCCCCCTTCTCCTGAAGGTATGTCTCCAGGAACTCTATGGTCTCCGGGTCGTGAGGATAGCCCGACTTGAAGTCGAAGCCGTATTTCTCTACAAGCTGGGTGACATGGGCTTCACGGGCGCTCTTCGCCACAATCGAGGCGGCTGACACGACAGGATAGTTATCGTCTGCACCGTGCTCCGCCACGAAGTCGACATCGCCAAACCCCGCAGGCAGTTTTCCCTTCAGCTTGGTGATGAAACGGTCCCCATCCGGCTCCGGAAGATCCACTATCACCCTGTCAGGTTCGAACCGCTTGATCACGTCGGCGAAAGCCTCCATCTCTATCTCGTTCAGGGTCATCACTTGTCTGAGCTCGTCGATATCCGTGGCCTCTATCTCCTTTAGCTCGAACTTGCCGATATCATCCAGCTCCTCACGTATCTGCTCCCGGCGGTTGGTGCTGAGCTTCTTGGAGTCCTTCACCCCGAGCTCTTCCAGCTCCGGCAGCTCCGACTCTTCCACCATTAAACCCGCGACGAACATGCTGCCTATCACAGGCCCCCTGCCGGCCTCGTCGACTCCCAGAACTTTCGGCATAAGTGGAACTTGATGCCTCGTTGTTTTATGGTTTCCCGCGGTACATGGTTTAAAAAACTGACAGCCCAGTCTTTGGTATAGCTTCTGTAGCGGGGTGGAGCAGCCAGGAGTGCTCGTCGGGCTCATAACCCGGAGGTCCGTGG
>CAZAII010000131.1:0-1518 GCA_964485165.1 uncultured archaeon
CAGGTGAGCGTCACAGTTGAGAGGAGGTTGCGTGTCGCTATCCCTATACCGAGGATGCTGATGAGGAACAGGTAGTAGAGCTTCTCCTGCCCTTCAACATTCTCGTTGATGTACCAGACCGCAGGGATAATCACCAGGGACTTCATGACGAAGATGCCCGCGGGCCCCAGTAAACTGATGAAGGCGTCGGCGAGTACGTGTTTCTCCTGTCCCCCGAACCCTAATGCGACGAAGGTGGTGGTCGCGTCGTAGAAGTGCGCTGCTACGGGTATAGCGAACGAGTAGGTGGCGAGCTCCGGCTGGAAAAGCTTCAGCAGGAAGTAACCTCCTATCGACCAGAGCAGTGTTATCCCGGTGAACCAGGCGAGGGCGGAGATGTTGTTGGGGGAGTAGAAGCTGAGTAGTCCCAGGAGTATGGCGATTCCTGAGCCCGCCAGAAACCGGTGGTACTCTATCTCGGTGCGTTCCGCCACCTTCCGGGAGAGCCATATCATCCCGACTATCAGGCCGAAGATGATGACGTAGATGAAAGGGGTCACAAAGAACGGGGCTGGCGCCACGCCTACGTCCTCCAGCGCCCTCAGGCCGCCTCCGATGAAGGCGTATGGAGCTACACCAACGAAGAAATCCCGGTCAAGCTCTACGTCCAGTTTCTTCAGCGCCGGCCAGCCGAGGTAGGCGGCCGCCAGGGCAAAAAGTGAGGCATATACGGTGGTATTGAATATATTGTAGTCCTTTCCCAACCCTACTGCGGGAAGCCAGAACTTTTCTATTAAAAAGTTTTTAATCCCGGAGAACGCACCCATACTCATGGAAAGCAAAAAGATAGTTTTAAGTCTGTTATTCCTGGTCATCATAGCCTCTGGCTGCAGCAACGGCGGCAGCGAGGAAACCACGTCAGAGGGCAGTGGAGCCATAACGGTCCATAGTCTCGAGGTAACACCCAGCGAGATTTACCAGGGGAAAACAGTAGGCGTTTCGATGGACATCATCAACAGCGGCCGGCTACCCGCGAAATTCGATCCCGGTGACAAGGGTGAAAGGGTACTGAAGGATTACTGCCGGGACATCTTCAACAACCAGGCCTCGGGATACGAGGAGTCGACCCCTGCGAAGGACAAGGGAGGTTACTACCTCCTGGAGCCCAAGCAGGAGATAAAGCTGCGGTGGCGGCTAAAACAGCAGGGAAAAGTTCCTCTATACGATCTGAACTGCGACCTCAAGTTCCAGGTACCTTTCAACTACACGGTGAGGGCCTATAAACAGGTCCAGATAAAGGAGAACAGGGAGGTGGAGGGTTCATCGCTTACCTCTGAATCCTCTTCTGGCCCTCTCTTCCTTGCTATAGAGACCATAGGTAGCACCTCCGAGGAGGGACAGTCGACCTTCATAGCAGATGAACCCGGTAACCAGAGGAGCATGCAGATACTGTTGCAGCTACAGAACACTCAGGCCGAGGATTACGGGAAGGGGGTCGTTGATATCGCGGAGCCCAGCCTGAACATAAAGGCCTCTCCT